>JASHUP010000033.1 GCA_030039915.1 Thermoplasmata archaeon
ATGGGCGGGTCTTCATCGTGATGCTCCTTGGCCCACCGGTTGTGCCGGCGCGTCAGACCGCCGAGTGTTAAAGCAATTGCTGTATGGTCAACCGTTAAGTAGTTAACAGATTTACCATATTGCCATGACCCTCGGGACGCCCCAGGCGAATGAACTTGCCGAGCCGACACCGACCGAACGACTGCGGGAGGTCGGCCTCCTTGGGGAGGTACATCGACCCCGGCAGGGCAAGGCTCACGGTATCTTCGCTAGGCAGCGCCGCCGCGGGCCCGTTCGACCTCGGAGCGCGGCCGGGGGGGACCCAGGATGAAGGCCATCGTCCAGGATCGGTACGGGAAGGCCGACACACTGAAGTTCGGCGACGCGGAGACTCCGGTCCCGGATTCGACCAGCGTGCTCCTTCGGGTGCGTTCCGCATCCGTGAACAGCCTCGATTGGCGAATCATGTCCGGTAGGCCGGTCCTCGTTCGGCTCCTGGGATTCGGCCTCACCCGGCCCAAGAGGCGGATTCGCGGGGTCGATGTTGCGGGCGAGGTCACTGCGGTCGGGAAGTCGGATTCGCGATTCAAGGTCGGCGACGCCGTGTTCGGCCTCGGCAGCGGTTCGTTTGCCGAGTACGTGACAGCGGACGAGCGCGAGCTCACGAAGAAACCGGACGGGGTATCCTTCGACGATGCGGCCACCCTCGGAATCGCTGGCTTTACGGCCCTGCAGGCACTGAGGAAATGGGGACACGTTCGGCCCGGCCAATCCGTGGCCATCACCGGGGCGGGCAGCGGCGTCGGAACGTTCGCCGTCCAGCTCGCGAAATGGAAGGGGGCTCGGGTGACTGCGGTCACCCACGCTGAGAACGTCGAGGTACTCCGCTCGATAGGGGCGGACATCGTCATCGACTACCAGAAGTCCGATTTCACACGCAGACCCGATCGCTACGACGTCGTCTTCGACGTCTCGGGGCTGAATCGGGTGGGCTCGCTTCTGCGGATCCTGAAGCCGGGGGGCATCCTGGTATGCGTTGGGGGCCGGGGCGCGTTCGGTCGATTCCTACAGGCCGGGCTGCGTCGGCGATTGCTTCGTCAGCGCGTCTGGGGTCTTCTCGCGAAGCCTAACGTGGAGGACCTAGCGATGCTCGGCGATCTCGTTGCCGAGGGAAAGCTAAAACCCGTCATCGACCGGATCTACTCGCTCCCGGAAGCGCCGGAAGCGTTGGCCCGAGCCGAACTCCACCGAGCGCGAGGGAAGCTGGTCATCCACGTTGCCTGAGCCGCGTCTCGGGGTCCCTCCGAGGAGAGACCCTTTGAGTACTGGGGAACCGGTGCGCGGGTGCCCGGAGGAGCGAAGTGACCTTCCGGTCGACGGCGTCAAGCGTTTCCGGGACACCTTGACGTTCGGGGTAGGCGCCCGTGCTGGGATTCGAACCCAGGTCTGAGGCTCCGCAGGCCTCTAGGATAATCCATTGCAGCGGGAAGGGGTGGTGCCCCCGCCCCGTAGCTACCCCACACGGGCATCTCGGGTCGTCGACCGTACCCGGCGCGCGGAGGGGGGCCCGCTATAAAAGGCCGGGGTCGCGGTCGCGCGATGCCGGACGACACTTTATACCGGGCGCCGCTCCGTCGCCCAAGGATCCCGGAGCGGCGCGAATGAGCGAGCCCCCCGTGCATGACGTATGGAAGGAACTGAGCGCGCTCACGACGGGCCAGAAGGTGGAGCTCGCGGACAGAGAGGGCCGGACCTGGGTCGGTTCCATCGTCCCCCGACACGAATTCTCCGGCGAGCGGGTGATTCAACTGAAGCTCGAGAGCGGCTACAACGTCGGAGTTCGGATCGCACCGGGCTTTCGATTCCGGAAACTTGCGGACGGTCCGGCTCGACCTTCGCCGCCACCGGCCAACCGGTCGGGCTCGACCGCTTCGGAGTCCGACGCCTGGATCGCGCTCCTGACGACCGGGGGAACCATCGCGTCGCGCGTCGACTACGAGACCGGTGGCGTGCGACCGGTGAAGGACGAGCGGGAAGTCCTCGACTTCTTTCCCGAGCTCGAATCGTCGGGACGGATCCGGATTGTCCCGGTCTTCGACCGGTTGAGCGAGGACCTCGTCCCGGCCGACTGGACGACGCTCGCGGAGAAGGTGGTCTCGACGTTCGCCTCCGGCGCGCGAGGCGTGGTCATCGCCCACGGGACCGACACGCTCGGATTCACCGCGGCCGCGCTGAGCTTCCTCCTGGTCGACCTCCCCGGGCCGGTCGTGCTTGTCGGCGCCCAACGGTCACCGGACCGCCCCTCGTCGGACGGCGCTTCGAACCTGCGCGCGGCGGCCGCGGTCGCGCGTGACCCTCGCCTCGGCGAGGTGGTGGTGGTCATGCACGCCGGCCCGTCCGACGACCGATTCGCGATCCACCGGGGCGCGTGGGTGCGCAAGATGCACTCGAGCCGGCGAGATGCGTTTCGAACGCGCAACGGTCCACCGCTCGGGTTCGTCGACGGTGGAAAGGTCGAATTCGCTCTTCCCGTCCGCCCTCCGTCGAAAGGACCGGCTCGGATGGACGGGCCCCTCGACCCCCGAGCCTCGCTCCTCTGGTTCTACCCGGGCCTCACTCCCGAACGGGCGGTTCGCTTCATCGAAGGGTCACGAGGAGTGGTGCTCGCCGGAACGGGTCTCGGCCACGTGGGGTCGGACCATCTCCCGTGGATCCGCGCCGCGAGCGCACGGGGCGTCACGGTGGCGATGACCACCCAGTGCCTCGAGGGGAACGTCGATCCGTACGTCTATGCGACCGGTCGCGAGCTATTGCGGGCCGGTGTCCTCTACCTGGGGGACCTGCTTCCCGAGACCGCCTACGCCAAGATGCTCTGGGCGCTCGGCCACGCGTCCGACGACGCGGGGGTGCGGGAACTCCTGACCCGGGACCGGGCCGGCGAATTCCACGACCGGCACGACGCGAGGGACACCGCGTGAAGGCCGGGCTCGAGGTCCACCAACAGCTCGCCGTTGGGAAACTGTTCTGCGGGTGTCGCGCCGAGCTGACCGACGAAGTGACCGAGGCGTTCACCCGTCGCTTGCGTGCGGCGGGAGGAGAAGACCGGGCGGTCGACGTGGCGGCGGCGTTCCAGGCGGCGCGGGGCCTTGAGTACCGCTACGAAGCCGGACCGACCTCCTGCCTCGTGGAGATGGACGAAGAACCGCCGCATCCGTTGAACGAGGCGGCGCTCGACGCGGCGCTCACGCTCGCCCTTCTCTTGCGGGCGCGACCGGTCGATGAGATCGAAGTGATGCGCAAGATCGTCGTGGATGGTTCGAACACCACCGGTTTCCAACGGACCGCGCTCATCGCGGTGGACGGCGAGCTCGAGGTAAACGGTCGACGCGTGTCGATCTCCACGGTCTGCCTCGAGGAGGACGCGGCCCGCAAGGTGCGGCAGTCGCCGGGCGAGGTCACCTACCGGCTCGACCGACTGGGGATTCCGCTCGTGGAGGTCGCGACCGGACCCGACATCGCGTCCGGTTCCGAGGCGCGGGCCGTCGCGGAGGAGATCGGCGCGCTGCT
>JASHUP010000034.1 GCA_030039915.1 Thermoplasmata archaeon
CTTGTCGGTCAGGTTCGCGGCTTCGACGACCTCGAGGTACCAGTCGATGAACGCAGTTCGCTTGTCCGGAAGCGCGGGCATGGGGGGCGGGGAGAGGGGGGCGTCGGGAGTATAAGGATGTAGGGCCGCCGCGGCGGTCGGCGAGACGCCCGGACCCGCCCATCTCGCGCTCCGACGGGGCAGGACCGTCCCGTGCGGTCGGCAGCAGTCGACGCAAGTTGTTAAGCCAACCCTCGACCATGTCACGCGGGCCATGCGCCTCGTCGTCTGCATCGACCGCGACGACGACCTTGGCCGCAAGGCCCAGGTCGCCGGGCCCGTCGTGGGCCGCTCCGAGGTCGTCGACGCCGCGGTGAAGCTCGCCACGGTCGACCCG
This sequence comes from Thermoplasmata archaeon, assembly GCA_030039915.1. Next base: position 377 of record JASHUP010000034.1, read on the forward strand.
GAGGACTCCGACACGAACGCGATCTTCGCGGCCGTGAGCCTGCTCGACGAGCTCCGCGGCGCCGGCGAGGAATCGGAGGTGTGCATCCTTACCGGGTCGCCGAAGGTCGGGGTCCTCTCCGACCGTCGGGTCGCGGACCAGTTCGATCACGTGCTCGCCACCGTTCACGCGACCTCGGCCTACCTCGTGAGTGACGGGGCCGAGGACGAGTTCCTCTTCCCGATCCTTGCTTCGCGCGTCCGGGTCGATGGGGTCCGTCGGGTCTACATCCGCCAGAGCGCGAGCATCGAGTCCACGTACTACACCCTCGTTCGGGCGCTCAAGGACCCGAAGCTCCGGGCCAAGACGATCCTCCCGTTCGCCCTGGTGCTCCTCATCCTCGGGATCGCGGCGGCCGGCGGCGTCATCGTCTGGGGCGTCATCGGCCTCGCGATCGTCCTCGGGATCTACCTCATCTTCTGGACGTTCGACATCGACGAAGCGATCATCGACTCCGTCCGGTCCGCGTCCGCCGACATCCGCACGGGGTCGGTCGCGTTCGGCTTCGGCCTCTTCTCGATCGCGCTCGTCGGGGTCGGGTTCCTCTCGGGGTACAACCTCTACAATTCGAACCTCTCGCAGCCCGACGTCACCCGGGTCCTCCTGTTCTTCCAGGCCGGCCTCTTCTGGTGGATCCTCGGAGCCCTCGTTTGGGAGACCGGTCGGGCGATCCGGCGGATGTTCTCGCGGGGCAGTTTCCCGCGAGCGTTCTCGGTCGCGACGATCTCGATCCTTGGGATCGGGTGCGTGAGCTACGGGATCGTCTACCTCGTGCGGTACCTCGAGAGCGCGAGCGCCGCGCCTCAGCTCGCCCTGATCATCGGTCTCATCGCGACCGGCTTCGGGCTCGGTATCGGAGCCGGGGTCCTGCAGCAACACTACCGGGCCGTCGCGCGCCGGGCGATGGCCGACCCGACGACCTAGACCGCCCGAGCAGCCTAGCCGATCGGGACCCGTTGCGCGATGCGCTCGAGGTCCTCGAGGGGGACGTCGAGCCCCGAGTGAGTGCGCAGGGTCTCTCGCACCGTCGCGACCCCGCGTCCGAGCACGGCGGCCCGGGTCGCGAGCGCGGCCAGGTCCTCCCAGTAGTTCCACGGGAAGACGACCCAGACCCACTGGTCCCGGGGGATCTCCTCCGCGAAGTACGTGGGAACGTACTTCGAGTGCCCAATATGGAGAAACGCGGCGGTCTCGAGGCGGGTCGGGCCCTGGGCTTGGACGTGCTCGTGCGCGAGCCGAAGGCTATCGCCGGTATCGGTGATGTCGTCGACGACCAGGACCTTTTCGCCTCGAACGGCGCCGCTCAGACCCTCGGTCAGCTGAGCGTTCCCGTCCCGGGTGGCGGTGACCCCCCAGTGCTGCGCGCGGAGAGAGAGCAGTCGGTGCACCCCCAGCCGGTCGCAGAGCAGCCGACCCGGTACCCATCCGCCGCGGGCGAGTGCGACGATCGTCTCGGGAACCGCGTCGGCGGCGCGGACCGTCTCGGCGAGCCGATCGGCCCAGCGGTCGACGTCGGTCCAGGTCGCCCGGCGACAGCGGGGGAGGTCGGCCATCCGTTGGGTAGGTCGACCCGCCCCCGCCCTTTTCCCGCTTACGGGTAGATGCCCCGCATCTTGATCGCGTCGACGACCCGCTGGATGGCGAGCGCGTACGCCGCGGTCCGGTTGTGCACCTTACGCTCGGTCGCGATCTTGTGCACATCGTTGTACGACTGGACCATCACGTGCTCGAGGCGTTCGTTCACCTCGGCCAGCGGCCAGAAGTACCCCTGGATGTCCTGCGCCCACTCGAAGTAGCTCACGGTGACGCCGCCCGCGTTCGCGAGGACGTCCGGGAGCACGGTGATCTTCTTCTCGAAGAAGATTTTGTCCGCCTCGGGGAGCGTCGGGCCGTTCGCGGCCTCGGCGATGAGCTTCGCCTGGACCTTGTCGGCGTTCTTCGCTCCGAGCTGGTTTTCGAGCGCGGCGGGGACCAGGATGTCCACCTTGAGCTCCAGAAGGTCCTCGTTCGAGATCGCCTTCGCGCCGGGGAAGCCGACCACCGAGCCGGTCTTCGCCTTGTGCTCCTCGAGCGCGTGCGGGTTGAACCCGTCCGCCTTGTAGATCCCGCCCTTCGAGTCGGACGCGGCGACGATCTTCGCGCCCTGGTCGTCGTTGAGCAGGTTCACGCAGACGCTGCCCGCGTTCCCGAATCCCTGGACCGCGACCGTCCCGTTCTTCACGCGGACGCCGGCGTCCTTCGCCGCCTCGCGGATGGTGTACGCGCATCCGCGGCCGGTTGCTTCCCCGCGGCCCTCGCTGCCGCCGAGGCTGATCGGCTTCCCCGTCACCACGCCGGGGACAGAGTAGCCCTTGACCGCCGAGTACGTGTCCATGATCCACGCCATCGTCTGGCTGTCGGTGTAGACGTCCGGCGCCGGAATGTCCATCTCGGGCCCGATGATGGGAGCGATCTCACTCGCGTAGCGCCGCGTGAGGCGCTCGAGCTCGCCCTTCGACATGTGCTTCGGGTCGCAGATCACGCCGCCCTTCGCTCCGCCGTACGGGATGTTGACGACGGCGCATTTCCACGTCATCCAGGCCGCGAGCGCCCGCACTTCGTCCAGCGTCACCTGCGGGTGGTAACGGATCCCGCCCTTGCACGGACCCCGCGCCATGTTGTACTGGACCCGGTAACCGGTGTAGGTGTGGTAGGACCCATCGTCCATCCGCACCGGGAAATTGACCGTGAG
>JASHUP010000035.1 GCA_030039915.1 Thermoplasmata archaeon
ATCGCGAGCGGGCTGTCGGAGGTCGCGGTCGCGGTCGGCATCGAGAAGATGAACCTTCCCTCGATGGCCGAGGCGAACTCCGCGATGGGCTGTGTGATGGACCGTCCGTGGGACGGTCCCCACGGCGCGACCGCCCCGCCGTTTTTCGCGATGGTCGCCCAACGCCATATGCTCGAGTTCGGAACGACCGACGAGCAGCTCGCGGCGGTCTCCGAGAAGAACCATCGGTTCGCGAACTCGAATCCGACGGCGCAGTTCCACGAGAAGACGTTTCCCCGGGAGAAGCTCCTTCGCTTGCCGATCGTCGCGCCCCCGCTCCGCCTCGGGGACTGCTCGTCGATGACCGACGGCGCCGCGGCGGTCGTCCTCGTCTCCGAGGACATCGCGCGAATGTACTCCGACACCCCGGCGTGGATCCGAGGGAGCGCTCAGTACTCCGACTTCCACAACCTCGCGAACGCCGGTTCGCTCACCGAATGGAAGGGGCTGACCCAGGCCTCGCGGGAGGCGCTCGGCCGAGCGGGTATCGGGGTCCGCGACCTCGACCTCGCGGAGGTTCACGATTGTTTCTCCATCTCCGAAGTGGTCGAGTACGAGGCGCTCGGTTTCTGTGGGCCAGGGGAAGGGGGCCGCTTTGCCGCGGACGGCCGGGGAGACCTGGGCGGCGACCTCGTCGTCAATCCGCGCGGCGGGCTGCTCGGATGCGGGCATCCGCTCGGAGCGACCGGCATCGCCCAGGCGGTCGAAGTGTACCAGCAATTCTCTTCGGAGGTGCCCCCCGCCCGACAGGTCCCCGACCCGGAGTGGGCGCTCGTGCACAACCTGTCGGGGAGCGCGAACGTGCACTCGGTCATGGTCTACCAACGGGGAGGCGTTGCGTGAGCACCGTGGCCCGGCCCCGACGGCGCCCCGGGGCAGTGCTGGTGCGTCCCGCTCCGGCGCGCGACGGGAAGACCGCCGATCCCCCACGGTCGGAGACCCTCCCGAAGTCCCGGGCGAAGACCCCGTTCCTGCTCGACTTCTTTCCGCTCGAGTCCGCGGACCAGACTCGGCTTCACCGCTTCTACGAACGCCTCCGAGAAGGGCGACTGTCGACGACGCGCTGTTCCCGCGACGGCGGGCTCCATTGGCCGCCTCGAACGGCGTGCCCGACCTGTCATACGGAGGAGCTCGACTGGGTCGACCTCCCCGAGCGCGGCCACGTCTACGCCTTCAGCGCCGTCCTCGCCGGGGCCCCGCTCGGCATGGAGGCCGAGGTCCCGTTCGCCGTGGGGCTCGTCGACCTCGACGGCGCGCCGTTGCGCCTCTTCGGTCGAATCGACGGCCGACCCTGGACGGAGCTGCGAATCGGGCATCCGGTCCGGATCGAGACCTACGACATCGGCGATGGCCGTTTCTTCTACCGGTTCCGTACCGTCGATTGACTCCGCCCGTCCTCGGACCCCCGCCGACTCCCCCGAAGCGCGGTCGCCCGTCGAATCAGGCTCGATCGGAATTTCCGGAGGAATTCACGGAGTAGGCTATTTATACACCCCCTAAGTCTCGCGCGCCGCCGGCTCGGGGAGCCGGTCGTTCATGGACTCGACGAACACCGGGTGGTGGCACCGTCACGGCTGGACGGTCGCGCTTCTCCTCACCGCCTTCGGGATTTCCTTCGCGATTCGGACGATCTGGACGTACCCGATCGTGGCGCAGTACGGTGCACTTTTCACGTACGGCGGCGGGTCGGATTCGTACTACCACTCGCGGGTGATGCAGTACATCATCCAGACGCACACGAACTTGATCCACGACCCGATGCTTCGGTTCCCGGTCGGGGCGATCAACCCTCGAGAACCGCTCTTCGACTGGATGAACGCGATCCTCGGGATCCTTTTCGCCCCGTTCTTCGGCGGCAACGCCGTCGCGGCGGGGGCGTGGTTCCTCGACCTGCAGGCGCCGCTCTGGGCCGCGCTCGGCGTGTTCCCGGTCTATCTCATCGGTCGGGAGGTCTCGGGCAAGCGGACCGGGCTGATCGCGGCCCTGATCTTCCCGTTCCTCAGCGCGAACATCGATTCGTCCATCTTCGGCTACGCGAACTACCTGTCTTTCTACACGTTCATCATTCTCGTCGTCATCTACTCCTACATCCGGACGGTCAAGGCGGTCGGTAGCCGCCGCTGGGTCGAGAGCTACCGTCACCCGCGCCAGTACCTTCCCGCCTTACGCGCCTTCTTGCGAACCGAGCGCTCCGCGGTGAAATGGGCCGTGTTCACCGGGGTCTCACTCGGCGCCCTGGCCCTCGCCTGGCAAGGGTACACCTACGCGGTCGTGGTGATCGCGATCTCGGTCCTCGTCGCGATGGTCGTCGAGCGAATCCGACGTGTCGATTCGTTCGGCCTCTACGTCGTCACCCTGATCGTCGGGCTCGTCGGTTTCCCGATGGCGATCCCCTACTACCTCGTGCAACAGCAGTTCGTCGCGTGGTTCGCCCTTCCGCTGCTCATCTACTTCGGCGTGCTCGCCCTCCTTCTGCCGTTCCTCTTGATGCGGGACGTCCCGTGGGTGTTCTCGATCCCCTTCCTGGTCGCCGTGGTCGCTGCGGGAGTCGGCGTTCTCGCGCTGGTCAGCCCTACCGACTTCACCTCCCTCGTGACCGGGCAGGGATACTTCGTCAAGACGCTCATCTACTCGACCGTTGCCGAGGCGCAGGCGCCGTCGATCGACTCGCTCGTCCTCGGATACGGGGTGGTCACCTTTTTCCTCGCGTTCGCCGGGATCGCGATCTTTGCGTACGTGCTCGTCAAAGGACGCTTCAAGCGCTACCACGTCGTCTTCCTCGTCTTCGCCATCGTCTCGATCTACCTGCCGATCTCCGCGGAGAAGTTCTTCCTCGTCGGGTCCCCGATCTTTGCCCTCCTGCCGGCCGAGGCGATCACCCGCGCGCTCGACCTCGCCGGGTACGGGGAGCTCCGACGAACGACGGCTTCCCTCTCCGATCGGCGCAGCCAGTTCTCGGCGTTCCGCAAGGCGTTCAAGCCGCGCCACGTGCTCGTGATGGTCCTGGTGGTCGGGATCGTCCTTCCGAACGTCTGGGTGGCGATCGACGCGGGAATCCCGGGAAACACGAAGACCCAGTACGCCGAGCAAGTCGGTGCCACGCTGCCTTCGTGGATCCAACTGAACACCTCGAACCCGGGCCAGTACTATCTCGGCGCCGCCGGTAGCTCGCTCGATACGTCAAATCAGTACGATAGTGCTGGCTACAATTGGCTCTCCGAACAGGACACGAACTTACCGCCGGCGCAGCGACCTGCCTTCGTGAGCTGGTGGGACTATGGTTTTCAGGCGATCGACCAGGGTCAGCATCCGAGCGTTGCGGATAACTTCCAGAACGGAATCGACCCAGCGGGCCAGTTCCTCCTCTCCCAGAACGAGTCGCAGGCGATCGCCGTGCTCGCGACCACCCTGCTGCAAGCCGAGCAGCGGGCGTCCGGCGACCCGAACCTCCCCCCAGCCCTCAACCGGATCCTCGCGGCCGACGGGATCGATACGACCGAGCTGCACAACTTGCTCGTAAACACGAGCTCCGACTACACGCTCGTCGTCGCCCACCCGGAGCGATATCTCCCCGTCGACCCGAACACGCTCACCGACGACAACGCGATGTACCTCGCGGTCGAGTACTTCCTCGCGACGTCCCTGCCGCTTTCGGGCGTGGCGAAGGTCTACAACGACATCCAGTCGTACACCGGTTGGACGATCCGCTACGCCATGGCGGATTCGCGACTCATCCCGTTCAGCGGCACCGACACCGGGATCTACTACGCGCCGGCGGACCTTACGGGACGGCTCCTCGACTCGAACGGCGAGCCCGAGACGTTCTTCAACCTGACCCAGCTCGGCTCGGACGGGAACTACTACCCGTACGGTCAGCTCCCGTCCGGGGTGACGGCGGTCGGTTCGCCGGTCATCAACTACAAGGCACCGTTCTACAACTCGATGATCTACCGGATCTACTTCGGCTACAACGGCACGGACATCGGACAGGGGACCGGCATCCCGGGTCTCTCGATGAACTCCACGATCGAGCCGGGCTGGATGCTGCAGCATTTCGAGGTCGTCTACAAGACCGCCTACCTTTGCTCACAACCGAAGGACGCGGGAACGTGCGTCGCGGAGAACCAGCCCGCCGCCGAGGCAGGAGCACCTCGGATCAACGGCTCGGCCGACACGAGCGCGTACAGTTACTTCAGCGGAGGCGAGTCGATGCTCGAATACTACCCCGGTCAGACACTGCTCGGGACCGTCCAGCTCCCGAGCGGGGCCCCCGTCGGCGGCGCCCGAGTGACCGTGGACGACGCCTGGGGGATCCCGCACGAAACGGTACTCACGGCACCGGACGGGACGTTCTCGATCGTGCTTCCCCCGGGGAACGATACCCTCAACATCACGTCCGGTTCCCTCGTCGGGCTCTCCCAGCAGGGAAGCATCCTGCTCGGCACGTTCCACGTGAACGTCCCCGCCGCGATCGGACTCAGTCTGAATGCGCCCTCGCTCGTCCAGTCGTTCACGGTCGGAGCGTCCTCGATCCAGGGGTTCGTCTACTGGCACAATTCGGTCAACTCCACCTACAACCCGTCCATTGACGTGCTCATTCCCGGGGCGCAGGTCGTCTTCTGGGGGTCGAACCTCACGCGGCTCTCCGCCACCACCGACGCGAGCGGCTCGTTCTCCCTGCCCAACGTCGCCCCGGGAGTCTACAACTACAACGTCCTCTACGGGGGGACGAACTTCTCCCAAAGCTCGGTCACGGTCTCGGGAAGCGCGCCGACGAACGCGACCGTGGGTCTATCGACGGGGTTCATCTCCGGGCTCGTGACCGGGCCGAACGGACGCACCCCGGTCGCCGGAGCGACCATCACGATCTCGACCGCGCGGGGCGTGGTCGCCACGACGACGACCGCGGGGCTCGGCACCTACGACGTGAAGAGCCTCGGCCCTGCCAACTACACCGTGATCGCGTCCGATCCGGCGACCAACCTGCGCGCCCCGGGCGTCGTGCTCCCCGTGGCGATGGGGGCGAACGCGACCGCCAACTTCACGCTCGTATCCTCGGGGTCGTCCACGTTCGTCGTCACGGCGAACGGGATCGCCGCGCCGGACGTCCCGGTCCGGTTCACCCCGATATCCGACTTCGCGAACAGCTCCCTGTCGGCGATCGGCGCGCTCACCTCGCAATCCACCAACGGGACCGTGATCGTGAGCTCGGGGTCGGGGGTCGTCACGGCCGCGCTCCCGGTCGGGAGCTACTCCGTGTACGCGGCCGGCATCCTGAACGGTGTCCCGTACACGGGGCTCGGCGTGACGACAGTCACCGCCGGCGTCTCGAATCCGGCCGCGCTCCTTTCCCTCGCTCCCTCAGTTCGTCTGACCGGGACCGTCGCGGCGGTGCCGCAGACGAACGGAACGACCCAGACCGCGGTCATCGCCTACGCATCGAGCGGGGCCGAAGTCACTACCTGGGCGGACCAGGGCGCCTTCTCCTTCTCTCTGCCCGCGGGTTCGTACACTCTGCTCGCCGTCGCCGGGACGAGCAGTACCAGCGCGCCGGTTTGGGCGGCCCTGCAGGGAACGACCCTCTCGGCCACGTCGCCGCCGGTCGCTCTCGCGCCGGTCGCCGCAGTCCGGGCGCAGTTCTCGGTCGGAGCAACCCTCGCGAGCGGGGCGTTCTACCCCGCGCCGGGCGCGTCGACGTCGGTGAGCGCCGGTACGAGCGGTCCGGCGGTCTCGGCCGTCGCGAACGCGACCGGAGTGGCCGCGTTCTACGTTCCCGGCACGCTGCCCCTCTCCGCCGGGTCCTACTGCGTTCGAACCTCGTCGACGGGGTTCGCATCGACCTCCACCTGCTCGCTCACCCCAAGCGCGCTCGCGGCCCTGCGCACCATCCCTACTTCGCTCACTACGGTCCCCGTGACGCTGACCGTTCGGGGCCTGCCGTCCGGGGCCTCCATCGGAGTCAACCTGACCGCGGAGAGCTCCACGGCGGTGAACCGGACCGTGTTCGGGGGGCCGACGTTCTCGCTCTCGGCGGCCCCGGGTCGCTACTCGCTCGCGGTCTATGGAGCCGTCGGCAGCGGTGGCGCCGTGTACCTGCCTCCGGGCCTCCTCTCCGCGGACATCCCGATCGGCGCCGCCCACTACAACATCTCAATCACCGTCCTCGCGCAGGTGAGCGCCCTCGGCAATCTGACCCTCCCATCCGGCAGCGCCGCCGAGAACGTCACGATCGCGCTCTCCTCGCCCGTCCAGAACGTGACCGTGAACGGCCTCGCGTTCGAGGACGGTTTCCGCGCCGCCCCGGGCGTCTATTCGGCGTACGCCACGTTGAAGGTCGGCGACGTGAACTACACGAGCCTCTCGCGCATCACGGTGGCCGCCGACGGAAACATCACCCCGAGGATCACGCTCAGCGCGGCCGGACCGACTCTCGCGGGGACCGTACGAAACGCGACGGGGGCTACGGTACCGCTCTACGCCACGGCCTTCCTCGTAGCCCCGAGCGGCGCGGTGGCGAGCGTTCCGATCTCGAACGGAACGTTCTCGATCTCGCTCAACGCCGGGACGACCTACTCGGTCTTCGTGAACGGCACGACGACCATCTCCGGTCCGAACGGGAGCTACGTGCAATCCTGGTCGTCCCGCGCGGGGGCGACGTGCACTCTCGGTTCGAGTGCGACGGCATGCTCCATCCCCCTCGTCGGAGCGCCGGTCTCCGTGTGGCTCAACGGGACGCTCACCGCGACCGGCGTGCCGGGATCGATCCCCGGCACCGTGCGCCTGGTCGGCCCCTACCCATCGACCAATGTCACGCTGATCTCGACCTCCAGCGGCGCGTTCTCGACGCGTCTCGTTCCGGGGGCGTACTCTCTCTATGCGACCGGGGGCGGGGCGACCCCCACGCTCGCGAACCTCACCACGGTCCTCGCCCTTCCGTCGCAGCCGGCATACGTCTCGGTCACGTTGGTCCCGGCCTGGGTCGATACGATCTCGGTCGCGCCTCCGTCGACCGGGGTCGCCGGTCTCGGCCCCATTTCCGTGACGATTACGAACGTGCTCGGGACCCGGGCGGTGTATTCCGGGCTCGCTCCGAGTAGTCCGTTCGCACTCGCGCTGCCCACGGGAAGCTACGTGGTCCAGGCGAACGCCTCGGGTTCGCTCGGCGGGATCCCGACGAACGCGTCCGCGGGCTCGGCGGTGACGATCCTGAACGGCAACGTCGCGACGGTCCTCTCCCTGGCCTACGCCGTCACGACCCAAGTCTCGGGCACCTTAGTTGGCCCGTCTTCGGCCACCGTCGCGGCCGGGCACAACGTGTCGTTCGCGTTCTCCGTCCGCGATACCGGTAACGTACCGGTCACCGTGACCCCGGTCGGTTCGCCCGCGTACTGGACGTTCTCGTTCAGCTTTTCGAGCGTGACCTTACAGCCCGGGGCGGGCAGCCCGACCGCGTCCGGCGAAGTGCGCATCTGGGTCCCCTGGGGGACACCGGTGGAGCACCCGGGCGTCACGATCCAGTTCGAGACCGCGAACGGGACCGTCGTCGGCTCCGTGACCCCCGCGCCCGTGGTGTCGGTCGTCGGCTACTACGGCGTGGCGACCGGAGTGTCCAGCACGTCCCCGACGGTGTCGCCGACGTCCGTGCAAGTACCGTTCTACGTCGTGAACACGGGGAACCTCGGAGAGACGGTGGTCGCGACGGTCTCGGACGCCGCCCGACTCCAGGGGCTCGGCTGGAACGTCGCGTTCAGCTCGAGCACGCTCCCGAACGAGATGTCGCAGTACCTCGCGGCCGGCGAGAACGTCACGTGGGACGTCAACCTGACCGCGTCCTCGACCGTCTTCGTGCCGCCGGGCACCGTCACGGTCGCGCTCTCGGTCGTGAACGCGACGGGGAGCGTCTCGGCGTCGGTCGTGCTGAAGGTACCGGTCGCGAGCGTCGGGACGAGCCCCGGGGTCGGGCAGCCTCCCATCACCGTGACCGGACCGTCGATCGTCGGGGCCCCGAGCCCACCCCCGGTCTGGCTGATTCCCCTCCTCTCGTTCGTCCCGGCGATCGCTCTCATCGTGGGCGTGGTGACGTACCGCTGGTGGCGCACCCGGAGGTGGACCCACCGATGAACCGCCGGGCGACCGCCGCGCTCGGGCTCTTCGTCCTGCTGATCGTCCCGGCGTTCCTGGTGGGGGTCGGCCTCGCGGCCCCTCCCGCCCGGGCCGCGTCGACCTCCTCGCCCGTGACCGGCTCGATCACCGGACCGACGGTGGTCGCCACGAGCTCCACGGACCTCTATCATATCTCGGGCTGGGGGGGACCGGCGGTCGCCCAGAACGGGTCCCTCAACGGGACGATCACCTACTACGTGTCGCTCGTTTCGAGCAACCTCTCGGGGATCTCGTACGCCCCGCTCCGGGCGAACTTCACGAGCAACACCTCCCTCCGCGGGAACCTCACGACCGGCAACGCCACGGTGTCGGTGCTGATCGAGGTGATGGTCTCGTCCGTGTTCGACGGCAAGAACGACTCGACCAACTTCACCTACACGGTGAACGTCGTGCAGCCCTACGTCGTCTCGGCGACGATCGTGAACACGTCCAGCGCGACCGTGACCGGGTTCGCGGTGCTCGTCCTCCTCGACGGCTCGGTCGTCGGGACCGTGAACATCACGACCATCTCGCCGGGAGGCTCCTTCCTCGTCAGCTTTGAGTACGCGACGCTGGGCCTCGCGTCCGGGTCGCATACGTTCTCGCTCTCGCTCGTCGCGGAGCATGGGCTCGTTCGGTTCGCGAACGGCGAGACGACCTACTCCGAGACGATCTACATCGCGGGCGCTTCGCCGAACTACACGGTCTGGTATGTCGCCGGAATCGTGGCGTTCTTCGGGGCCATCTTTATATTCGCATCCCGGGTGGCCGCGCGCCGGCGCGGCGCGACGCGTCGCTGACCGGCGAAGGACCCCGATCGGATGGCGACTCGAGTCGACCTGCGGTGCTCGTCGTGCGGACGCACCGTCCCCGCGAAGGGCGCGACCCAGTTCCTCTGCCCCAACTGCGGCGAGGTGACGATCGGCCGGTGTGCTCGCTGCCGAGACCAGAGCGTGCTGTACCACTGCCCGAAGTGCGGGTTCGAAGGTCCGTAGGAGGGTTCGATGGGCCAGGTCGCCGTCCTCTTCCGCTTGATGCCCCAGGCCCTCGAGACCGATCTCAACGAGGTCGCTCGCGGAGTCCGGACCGCGCTTCCGGCGGGCGTCACGGTCCGCGGGATGCAGGTCAAGGACATCGCCTTCGGACTCAAGTCGCTCCTCGTCTCGGTGGTGATGGACGACGCGGGGGGCGTCCTCGATTCGACCGAGCGGGCGCTCGCGAAGATCCCGCATGTCGAATCGGTCGAGGTGATGGAGGAGGGGCTCCTCTAGGGAGACCCGTTCCGCGGCGACCGTGGACCTCTTCTCGCACGTTCTGGTCGCCTACCTGCTGACCTACGCGATCGTCGGGCTCCACCCGCAGTACCTCGCGGCCGGGGCCCTCGCGGGCGGACTGCCGGACGCGGACGCCCTGCTGTTTCCGCTCGCCCGGCGCTTCCCGATCCTCCGGCACCACGGAATCACTCACTCGCTCTTCGGCGTGACGGTCGTCGCCACGGTGGGCTGTCTCTTGGCGCCCATGATCCTGCCCG
>JASHUP010000036.1 GCA_030039915.1 Thermoplasmata archaeon
GCGTCGGCGAGGGGCACGGAATCGAGGGCGTCCGATGGGCCGGTGCCCGCTTCGACCGAACCCGCGAGGTGGAGGAGCGAGCGACTCTTCACGCGGCTCAGCCCCGTCGACCGCAGCCCGGCGAGACCGAGCGCGCGGACCTCCTTCGGGGTCGGGAAGCGCGGGACCTCGAGACCCCGTGCTTCGAGGAACGCACCCGTCCTCTCGAGGAGACGCTCCTTCATCGTGTTCGCGGCGCGCACGCTCAATTGCTGACCGAGGATTGAGTGGATCAGCGCCTCGTAGACGTGCGCGTCCCGCGGGATCCGCAGGCCTCGAAACCGTCGCTCGGTACCCCGAAGCACCGGTTCCGAACGAACGAGTCGGTAGAACGCTTCGAGGTGGTGGTCGAGCGAGAACAGCGCCCGGGCCGCCGATCGCGCGGTGGGCGGGTCGGCCCCCCACGCCTCGACCCGCCAGCGGGTCGTCGTGGGCTCAACAGAAAGCACCCACGGGGCGGCCGGTGGTCCCCAGGCCCGGAGCAGTCGCCCTCCGTCCTTCGTGAAAACCAGCGACCGCGAAGAGTACTCGAGCTGCGCCCGTTCCTCGGGCAGCGAAGCGAGCGGTGGCGGCGTCACCGAGGTGACCGAGTGGTCGACCACGCTCGGGGGAGACGAGCCTCCCTAAGAGACCGCCGGCGCCGCTCGTTCCACGTGCCGACCCTCGGACCCGTCCGGGATAGCATTAAGCGGCGCAACAGGACTCGCTCCCGCCTCCTCCCGGGAGAAGAAGAGGTGCGCGTGGCCACCGTTCGACTCCGCATCGACCGCCGTCCGCGCGGGCCCGTCGTGCTCGCGGCGGTCGCGCTCGGGCTGCTCCTCGGGCTCCTTCTTTCGTTCTCCGTCTACGGCGACGGGAATTCAGCCCGACCCTCCCCGCTCCGTGCCGCAGCGCCCGTCGCTGCGAAGGTGATCGATCCGTCCGGGCCGGCGACTTCGGTCGGAGAGCTCGGCACGGCGGCGAGTGAGGTCGTCGTGGGGACCGCCCTCTCCCTCTCCTGGCAAGCGCTCCTGTCGGGCGGGGGGCGCGCGACGTCGTTTTCGGCTGCCGCCAACGTAACGGTCGTCGCGAGCGCGAACGGATCGACCCTGCCGGCCTGGGTGAACTCCTCCTCCGCGGGCTCGCTCGAACGGTTGGCGGGCGGTTCGTTCTCGGTGCCGGCGAGCGCGTGGAGCGCGGGCGTTCTCACCCTCACGGTCAGCGTCGCCACCGCCGCTCCCGCCACGGTCCTCCTCGAAGGTCCGGCCTTGCCGAGCGTTCCCGCACCGATCCAGGTCTCCGTCCTCCCGGACCTCGACCACCTCGTGCTCTACGACCCCACGTACCCCGCTCCGGGGGGAACGGCGGCGGTGAACGACACGTTCTACCTCGTTCGGGACCGGTTCCATGACCCGACGCCGGGAGCGCTCCTGTTCGTCGAGTACGCGACGGGCCTCTCGCAGAGCACGTCGATCGTGCCCGTGACGTGGACCCCGGACGGCGCGACCGGCGCGTGGATCAACTACTCCGTTCCCGAGAACGGCACGGGAACCCTTCGGGTCACGGACGCGGCGAACGAGACGCTCCTTGGTCCGGTCACGATCCTCGCGATGGCCCCACCTCCGGCGCCAGGGGCCGCCAACCTGCCCCCCGTCGTGCTCGCCGCGGTCGCTCTCCTCGCGGTCGGGGCGATCGTCGGGATGGCGGTCCTCGTCCTTGGGGGCCGAGCTCGCCCACCCGACGGCTCTGCGGAGGGCGAGGAAGAGCTTCGTCGGCTTGCGGAGGGTCGCGCGACCGTGGTCGAGATCGTTCGCGAGGGAGGTCCCCTCGGGATCGCGGAGATCGAGGCGCGCTGGGAACCGCCCCCGGCGCCGGCCGCGGTCGCCGACTGGGTCGCCTCCCTCGTCACCGACGGAACCCTGACCGCGACGATCGGCGAGGGAGGACGGGCCCGGTTCGTCCTGGCCGAGCGACCGGTCGAGGCGGCGACGGTAACGCTCGACGAAGACGCCCTCGAGCGCGAGATCGCCCGCCGGGACGCGGCGGTCGACGACGGGGCGGACGAACGGCCGTAGCGGGAGAACCGCGGCTCACCCCATGAACGGCCGTCGCCAGTCGTCCGGAAGGATCGCGTTCTCCTTGATGTTCCGAGGCGTCAGCCAGCGCAGCATGTTGAGGATCGACCCCGCCTTGTCGTTCGTTCCCGAGCGTCGGGCGCCCCCGAACGGCTGCCGGGCCACGATCGCGCCGGTCGGTTTGTCGTTGATGTAGAAGTTGCCCGCGCTCCAGCGCAGCGTCTCCTCCGCGAGCGTGACCGCGTCCGTGTCGCGGGCGAATACGGCGCCCGTGAGCGCGTACGGGGAGGTCGCGTCGCAGAGCCGGAGGGTCTCGGCGTACCGCGCGTCCGGGTAGACGTAGACCGTGAGCACCGGCCCGAAGATCTCCTCGGAGATCAGCTTCCCCTGCGGGTCGCGCGTGCGGATGACGGTGGGCCGGACGAACCAGCCCTTCGACCCGTCGGTCTCGCCCCCCACGATGAAGGAGTAGTCCTGCGGGTGCTGGCGTGCGAAGTCGAGGTACCGGACGATGTTCGCGAACGCGCTCTCGTCGATGATCGCTCCCATCAGGTTCCCGAGCGCGTCGACGCGGCCCATCGAGACCTTCGGAACCTCCTCCTTCAGGAGCCGCTCGACCTCGGGCCACCGGCTCTCGGGGATGTAGGCCCGGGAGCACGCCGAGCACTTCTGGCCCTGGTACTCGAACGCCCCGCGGATGAGGTTCATCACCGTGCCGCGGACGTCGGCGCTCGCGTGCATGACGATGAAGTCCTTGCCGCCGGTCTCGCCCACGATCCGCGGGAAGTTGCGGTACTTCTCGAGGTTCGCCCCGACGCGCTTCCAGATCGCGACCAGCGTGTCGTAGCTCCCCGTGAAGTGGATGCCGGCGAGGGAAGGGTGATCGAGAAGGACCGGGGCCTCCTTGCTCGGGAACGGCACGAAGTTGATGACCCCGGGCGGGAGGCCGGCTTCGAGCAGGGTCTGGTAGATCTCGTAGTTCGAGAAGATGACCGAGCGGGCCGGCTTCCAGAGCGCGACGTTGCCGACCATCGCCGGCGCTGTCGGAAGGTTCCCCGCGATCGAGTAGAAGTTGAACGGCGGGATCGCGAGGACGAACCCCTCGAGCGGCCGCCAGTCGAACCGGTTGGTCTCGCCGGGATACTGGTTCGGCTGCATCTCGTAGATCTGGCGGGTGAAGTACGCGTTGAAGTTCCAGAAGTCGACGAGCTCGGCGAGGTCGA
>JASHUP010000037.1 GCA_030039915.1 Thermoplasmata archaeon
GTCGCCACGGACGTCGGTGGTGCCGCGGCGACGGCCGCGTTCGTGGTCACCACTCCGAAAGTCACCGCGAGTCCGACGCAAGGAGCGGTCGGGTCCTCGGTGACGATTTCCGGTACGGGCTTCTCGGTATTGGCCACGGTGGGGCTGGTCTTCGATGGGGTGAAGATCTCCAGCTGCACGAGCGGATCCTTGACGGCCAGTGCCTCGGGCTCGTTCGGCTGCACGTTCAAAGTGCCGAGCGGGACGTCCGGAACGACCGTCACCGCGACGGACGTCGGGGGCTCGGTCGCCACCTGCACGTTTACGGTCACGAGTTCCAAGGGCTCGACGACGTTGGCTCCGACGGCGATCGGGGCCGCGACCGCACCGCTCGCAGCGGCGGGTCTCGTTCCCTTCTGGTCCGGCGGCTCGGCACGAGGAGGGCTAGCCTCGCTCGGGCAGCCAAACCGGAGGGCGAGAAAGGGGATACGGCCCGGACTTTCGCCCCTGTTCGTGCCGGCGTGGTCGTTCTCACGTCGACCGTAGCGTCGACCACCGTGCCCCGAGGGCTCGCCCGGAAACCCACGTCATTATCCGCCGGCCGCTCCATCGGGGGGCGTGCCGCCGGGACGTCGTCGGCTCGCGGCGATCATGTTCACCGACATGGTCGGATTCTCGGCCCTGACGCAGCACGACGAGCCCTTGGCGCTGACATTGATGGAGGAACATCGTGGGATCGTTCGTCCCGTCTTCGTTCGCTTCGCGGGGCGGGAAGTCAAGACGATGGGCGACGGCGCCTTGGTGGTCTTTGACAGCGCCCTGGACGCGACCGAGTGTGCGGTGGAGTTCCAACGACAGATGTTCGAACGGAACCGGGCCGTCCCCGGCCCTCCGATCGAGATCCGGGTCGGCATCCACGTCGGCGACGTCGTCTACTCCGACGATGACGTCTACGGCGACGCCGTGAACATCGCCGCGCGGATCGAACCTCTCGCCGAACACGGCGGGATCTGTGTCACCGGCCAGGTCTTCGAGCAAGTGCAGAACAAGATCCCGTATCCGATGAAGGCCCTCGAACACGTGCGCCTGAAGAACATCGAGACCCCGGTCTCGGTCTTTCAGATCGAGCTTCCGTGGACCCCACCCAGTCTCGCGGGCGAAACGGCCTTCACGGACCGGAACGAGGAACTCAACCGCTTGCAGCGGGCGGGAACGGATCTCCTTGCCGGCCGGGGGACGACGATCGTACTCTCGGGCGAGGCGGGGGTTGGAAAGAGCCGGTTGGCGGCGGAGTTCGTCGGTCGACTCGAGAAGGAGGGCGCGACCGTGCTCCGCGGCCGGGCCACCGAGGGGGTCAGCACCACGCCGTTCCATGCGTGGGCGGAGGCGGTACGAGAGTTTGCTCGCGACGCGCCGAATCCGGTCCTCTACCAAGCGTGCGACGGATGCGAGGTCGAGGTGGTTCGCCTGGTTCCCGAGCTGCGGTCCCGCCTCGGCCGGGCGGCCGCGGCCGCGCCCGGTGACGAGCTCTCCGAACTCCGCTTCTTCGAGGGACTCCTTCGGTTCTTCGACAACCTGAGTCGCGAAGCCCCGGTGGTCGTCGTGATCGACGATGCGCACTGGTTGGGGGGCGGAGCGCTCCACCTCATCGAACACGTCGGGCGACGAATCGGCGACCGTCGGATTCTCCTCCTGCTGATACGGCGGGACGTGCCGACCGCGGAACCCGTCGGATGGGAAGCCGTGATCTCGCGACTCGCCGGCGAGAACCGGCTGGAACAACTCTCCGTGAAGCGGTTCGATGCCGCAGCCTCCCTTCAGATGCTGCGCCACATCCTCCGTGGCCGGCTCCCGGCCTCCGGAGGAGAGCTGGCGGCACCGCTCATCGAAAAGTCCGGGGGCAACCCGATGATCCTCGAGGCGATCGTCCGCTCGCTGGTCCGCGACGGGTCCCTCGTGTGGGGCGAAGCCGGGTGGGCCCCCAAGGCCGGGGTCGAGATCCATCTGCCGGCCAGCATTCAGTCGATCGCCCGGCAGCGCCTTGCGCAACTCTCGCCTCGCACGGTCGAGGTACTTCGTCAGGCTTCGGTTCTCGGGGCCCTCTTCTCGTTCGACGCCCTCCAACGCCTGACCCGCATCCCCTCCGAGGAGCTCCTTCCCCAGCTGGAAGAGGCGATCCGGGCCCGCCTTCTCGAGGAGAAGTCCGACGGCACCGGCCGCACTTCGTACTTCTTCTCGGACCGGTCGGTGTTGGAGACCCTCTACGACGAGATCAGTCTCGTTCGTCGGGCGAGCTCTCACGCCAGTGCGGCCAAGGTCCTTGAGGCGTTGACCACGGAGGGAACCCCGGTCGCTCCCGGAATCATTGCTCAGCACTTCTTGCAGGCCAACGAGAAAGGCAAGGCCCTCGAGTACACCCTCCTCGCGGCGGAGGAGGCCACGCACCTGTTCGCCCACGAGGAGGCGCTCCGGCAGTACGCCACCGCCCAAGAACTGCTCCAGACCCTCCCGGACGACAAGCGGCGGGCCGAGATTCTGTTCAAGGCGGGAGACCAAATGAACCTCCTCGGGCGGTACGGCGACGCCTACCGTTCGATGCGAGAATCGGCCGAGTTGTACGAACGCATCGGACTCCCCGTGGAGGCCGGGGGCGTGCACACCGTCATCGCACGACGTATCACGTGGGAGAACGACCCGGTGCGGGCCTGGGAGCATCTCGAGAAGGCCCGGCGCCTGCTCGAATCCGGGCCTCCGAGCGTCGAACTGGCACGCCTCTACGATTCCATGGGGTTGCTCCTGTTCCAGGAGGTCCGGATGCGGGAGGCGGAGGCGAACTGGCTCCGAGCGATCGAGATCGCCGGCAAGGTCGATGCCCCGCAGCTGGAGGCGGCGTCGCGAAGGATGCTGGCCACGATCCTCCCGCCGGGCGAGAACGAGAAGGTCTGGGAGTATCTCGACACGGCCCTCGCCCTCGCCACCAAAGCCGGAGCGCGAAACGTCGTGTCCGACGTGATGACGCTCAAGGTGATCGCTCTCCTTCAAATGCGGGGGGACGGGCGCGGCGCCCTGCGCACCGTCGAGGACGCGGTCGATTACGCGCGGGCGGGGCACGATGTGCTGATCGAGATGTTCTTGAAGGGAAACCTCGAGACCTACATCGAGTGGCGCCTCGGCGACCTCCCGCGCGCCGAACAGGTCGCGCTGGAGCACCGGACGTTCGTTGCCGGAGATCGACGGCGCGACCGTCCCACCGCGATCGCGGTCCTGGCCGAGGTGGCCCTGGCCCGGGGAGAGGTCGACCGGGCCGAAAAGCTGCTCTGGGAGGGAGAGCGCCTCTTGGCCGAGGGCGGCGACTGGACCGAGAAATCGCAGACTCAGATCGTGCTGGCCCGGTGTGGGCTCGTTCGACGGAAGCCGCTCTCGGCGGTCGAACACCTTCGTGCGTCGTATGAGATCTGCCGGAAGGCCGGACCGCCGGCGATGGACGCTCTCTTTTTGCTGGAAACGCTCGGGCTGCTCGTGCGGGCGCACTTGGATGCCGGCGAACTCAAGGAGGCGGACGCCAGCCTCCGAGAGCTCACGGAGCTGGCCCAGGTCTTCGGAGAAAATCTCGGCCATGCCTTCCGGACCCGGGCCGAAGGTTGGATGCGGACGCACCGTGGCGAAACCGCGGCGGCGATCGCTTCGCTGGAGGAATCGGTCGGTCTGTGGAAACGGCTCGGCTGGCAATACGAGGCGGCCCTGACGATGCTGAGCCTGGCCAACGTGCACCGCGTCGCGGGCGATCCGCAGCGCGCCGCCGCGCTCAAGGATCAAGCCGTCGAGTATCTTTCGAAGGTGGGGGCCCGGACCGACCTCACGAGCGGAGCTCCGGGCGCTACCTCAGCCGCCGCCTAGACCCGGCCACCGACCGAAGGAGTATCTCTGCCCACTTCCGCGCCCGGGGACCCATCACGGGTTCGGGCGAGCGGCCCTCGGTTTCCGCTCGGGA
>JASHUP010000038.1 GCA_030039915.1 Thermoplasmata archaeon
CGCTGCGGGTGCTGTCGTTCGACATCGAGAACGCGATCCGCGAACGAACGATCTTCACGATCTGCGGCGTCTCGGAGGGAGGCGGACGACCGCGCCGGACCTTCCGCCTCCACGGACCCGAAGAGCGGCGGATCCTGGAGGAGTTCGTCTCGACCGTGATGGAGGACGACCCGGACGTCATCACGGGTTACAACATCGGCGGCTACGACTTTCCCCTGCTGATCGAGCGGGCCAAGGCGACGGGACTGGGCCGGCTCCTCATCGGCCGCGAACGCTCCGAGCCCCGAGAAATGGGCGAGCGGCTCTGGAAGGTCACCGGCCGGGCCGTCGCCGACGCCTGGTGGTCCGTCCGTCGAGACCTGCGGCCGAAGCAGGAGACCCTGCAGTTCGTGGCGCGGACGCTGCTCGGCGACTCGAAGCTCGACGTGGACCGACGGGCGATCGAACGGGAGTGGGCAAACGATCCCGAGCGGGTCATGGAGTATTGCGAGCACGACGCGGACCTCGCCCTTCGGATCCTCCAGCGGCTGCGGACGGTCGAGAAGGCCGCCGACCTAGCGACCGTCGCCCACCTACCGCTCGAAGAGGGCATGAACGGCCGGACCTCGCTCTACATCGATTCGCTGCTCATCCCGCGCGCGGACGCGAAAGCGGTCGGCGTCCCGATGAGCCATTTCGCCGGCCGGGAGAACCCGATCGAGGGCGGATACGTCCACCCGATCCGGCCGGGGATGTACCGATGGGTCGTCGTCCTCGACTTCAAGTCGATGTATCCGTCGATCATCATTTCGCGCAACCTCTGCTTCACCACCCTGTCCCCCGAGGGCACGACGGTGGCGCCGTCCGGTGCGAAGTTCCTCGCGCCCTCGGTCCGACGCGGGATCATCCCCGAGATCCTGGCCGACCTGCT
Source organism: Thermoplasmata archaeon (assembly GCA_030039915.1). Next base: position 911 of record JASHUP010000038.1, read on the forward strand.
CGCCGACCGGAATCGCTTCCGTCAGCTCGGACAAGCGGCGTCTTCCGCGGAGATGCGGGAGTACTACGACGGACTCCAAAACGCCGTCAAGGTGCTCATGAACTCCTTCTACGGGGTTCTGGCCTCGAGCTTCTACCGGTTCACGAACAAGGACATCGGCGCCGCGATCACCGCGTTCGGGCGGGAGGCGATCACGTCGATCATTCGCGAGCTCGAGGCCGACGGATTCGAGGTGGTGTACTCCGACACCGACTCGGTCTTCGTTCGCTCCCCCGTTGCATCGCTCGAGGGAGCGAAGGAGTTCGGCGAGCGGATCGCGAAGCGGTTCACCCACGAGGGGGTGACCTTCGAGTTCCAGTCGGTGTTCGAGTCGTTCTTCTCGCACGGGGCGAAGAAGCGGTACGTCGGACGTACCGCGTGGCCGAGCGAAGACCTGATCGTCCGGGGATACGAGACGAGACGGACCGACGCGTTCGATTTCCAGTCGGAAGCGCTGCTCGAGACGTTCGACCTCGTCCTGAAGGGCGACACCGACGCCGCGCTCCGGCGGGCGCGGGAGCTCGTCCAATCGGTACGGAACCACGAGGTGCCGGTCGAGCGCCTCGTCATCGCTCGGACGGTCCGGGCCGAGAACGAATACAACGAATCCACACGAGAGTCGCTCCCGTTCCTGCGGGTGTTCAAGCAGCTTCGGTCCGAAGGCTACGACGTCATTCCCGGGATGCGGGTCGCCTGGGTGGTCACGAACTCCCGGAAGAGCCCGCAGGAGATCGAGCCATGGGTGGAAGGCCGGCCGTTCACGAAGGAGCCGGACTGGGAGTACTACGCGGACCGGGTCGCTCAGACGCTCGCCCGCGTGACGGAGGTGTTCGACTGGGATGCGACCGCGCTCCTCCGCGGAAGCCACCAGCAGAAGCTCTCGGCGCCGCCCACCGAGACCGGCACGTCGGGTCCGACGGCTCCCCCGACCACGCTCGACACGCCGCTCTCCGAGGTCGGTAAGCCGGCGAAACGACGTGGCTCGAACCGCAACTTGAGCGATTGGCAGTGAGCGGTCGCCGGCTACGCGGGCGGAGGCGAATCCTCGGGTCTTCCTTCGGGCGGGAACGACGACTCTCCCCGTAACGCGAGGACCGCTCCAGCGACCGCGACCGGAATTCCCAGCACACCGATGAGCGGGAGAGCGATGTGAAGGACTCCGGCGGAGAGCAGCAGCGTGAACACCGGGATCCCGGTCATCAGCATCGGCGGGATCACGAACCCCACGTCGTTGAGCGCGACGAAGTACAGGAGCGGAGCGAGGAAGAAGCTCGTGATCCCGCACAGGGCGAGAAGGAACGCAGGCAACGGGCCCACCGCGACGAGCCCACTCCATCCCCCCGGGATCGCCGGGGCGACCAGGACGATGAGCGCACCGGCTCCGAGCATCGATTGCCCCACGACCGCGGAGGGCGCCATCGTCTGGTTCGCCCGGGCCGTCAGCAGGAAGTAGAGCGCGACCGTGAGAGGCACCCCCGGCACGGCGAGCCATCCCCATCCGCGGACCGCGGAGAGACTCTCCCCGCCGACGATCGCCATCGTTCCACCGGCCAGGCTCACCAGGATCCCGAGCGCGAAGACGGGGGAGACGATGTGGGCCCGGTAGGTCGCGAGGACGAGGGCGACGATGATCGGCGTGAGCACGACATCGCCGATCAACGAGAGGAGCGAGGCATCGACCGGGCCGGTGAGGTACGTCGCGGCGAGGACCGATAGCTGCATCCCGAACAATAACGCGACACGGACGAAAGCCATCGGGTCCGTCCAGAGCGCGAGAAACGTCCGGCCGTGGCCCGTCGCGATGGCCCATCCGGCGTAGGCCACTCCTCCGACGAGGAACGGGATCGCAAGGATCGCGGAAGGAGCCGTGCCCGGGGTCACCCAGAGCACGAACAGGTAGTACGTCGCCCAGAAGAACGCCGCGAGGAGGGACGCGACGATCGCCCATACGACCGTCTTGCGTCCGACCGCCACAGGGGTTCGTTACGAACCGGTCGCCATAATCGTTGCCGAATCGCCCGCCGACCGCGAGCGCGCGAAGGGCCGTTAGGCGTATTCATGGAACGCGAGGCCGTGGGCGGGCACCGAAACGCCGGTGCCGCGCTCCACGTGTCCGATCTCGCACGCGTCGGCGGCTCCGGCTCGGGCGAGCCGCCGACGCGTCTCGGCGAGCCGGCTGGACGCGACGACCAGGACGAACCCGATCCCCATGTTGAACGTCTGGAACATTTCCTCGTCCGAAAGGCCGCCGAGCGACTGGATCCACGCGAAGAGCGACGGGACTTCGGGCCAACGGTCCAGCACGAAGGCGACCTTCGGATGGAGGCGGGCGAGGTTGCGGACCCCTCCTCCCGAGAGGTGGGCCAACCCGTGCGTCGTGGGGAGGCCGGCGAGCGCGTCCGCGGTCCCCGAGTAGATGCGGGTCGGCTCAAGGATCTCCTCTCCGACCGGCCGCTCCGTCCTGGCCCGAGGCCGCAGCAGGTCGATCGACCGTTCCTCGAGAAGGCGCCGAAGGAGCGTGAGGCCATTCGCGTGCACCCCGGACGAGGGAATCCCCAGGATCCGATCGCCGGGCCGGATCGCCGCTCCGAGCACCGGGCGCCGGCCCCGGGGAAAGAACCCGACCGCCGTGG
>JASHUP010000039.1 GCA_030039915.1 Thermoplasmata archaeon
CGGGGCGTCCATCCGGCGGACGCTCGCGACGAACTCGAGGAACTCCCGTGGGGTGAGCGCCTCGTAGAGCATCGACGTCTCGGGAACGTACCCGATTCGGGACTTCACCGTGAGCGGCTCCGCGAGCACGTCTCGGCCAAAGACCCGCAGGCTTCCCGACGCCGGCCGCAGCAGTCCGACGATCGCCTTGATCGTGCTCGTCTTCCCGGCGCCGTTCGAGCCGAGGAGACCGTAGATCTCTCCCGGCTGCACGGTGAACGCGAGTCGGTCCACGGCGAGCCGCTCGCCGTAGCTCACCGACAGTCCGTCGACGGTGAGCGGGACCGGGGAGGGGTCGGTCGGCTCCGAGGACATCGCTCTCCCATCGGTCGACCGCAGGTATAACTGAGGGGGGGGTCGAGCGACTACCGTGAGCGGATCAGAGGGAACAGCTCGATCTCCTTGATCGAGTCGATCCCGAGGAGTCCCATGAGGAGTCGGTCAACGCCGAAGCCGACTCCCGTGCACGGCGGCAGGCCGTAGGTCAAGGCGTTCACGAAGTCTTCGTCGAACGCGTACCGGTCGTCTCCCCGACCGCCCGCCTGGGCCCGGAACCGGGCCTCCTGTTCGTCCGGATCGTTGAGCTCGGTATAGGCGTTCGCGAGCTCGTAGCCCGGAGAGAAGACCTCGAAGCGTTCGACTCGGCCGGGCTTCGAGCGGTGCCGCTTCGCGAGCGGGGTCGTGGCTTCGGGGTGGTCGACCACGAACGTGACCCGGTCGAACGTCGGCTCGACGTAGTGCTCGAACAGTTTGTCGAGGAATGTCCCGGTCGAGGAGTTGTCGGGCACCGTAGAACCGGCGGTCCGCGCGAGCTCCCGAAGCTCGTCCCGGGTCTTCGAGAGCAAGTCCTTGATGCCGCTGCGCTGTTCGAGCGCTTCGACGAAGTCGACGGTCGGGAACGGAGGCAGGAACCGCTTCGCGGCCGTCTCGACCGTGGCGTTCCCCGGCAGGAGCTCGAGGGCGCGGTGGGCCAACGTCTCGAACAGGCCCTCCATCAACCGACGCATGTCGTGGTAGTCCGCATACGCCCAGTACGCTTCCAGCTCGGTGAATTCGGGCGAGTGCGTGGTGTCCAGGTCCTCGTTGCGGAACGCCTTCCCGAGCTCGTACACCCGTTCGAGGCCCCCGACGAGCAGCCGCTTCAGGGCGAGTTCGATCGAGATCCGGAGCCGCAGGTCGGCGTCGAGGTAGTTCGAGTGGGTGACGAACGGCGCGGCGGCGGCGCCGCTCGCCACGGGGGAGAGCACAGGCGTTTCGACCTCGAGAAAGCCGGCCTCGTCGAAGTACGTGCGGATCTCTCGAACGAGCAGGGTGCGGACCCGGAACCGTGCCCTGGCTTCGGTGGACGACAGGAGGTCGACGTACCGGTGTCGCAGCCGCTCCTCGACGTCCTGAAGGCCGTGGAATTTCTCCGGGGGCGGGTGGATCGCTTTCGCGAGGAGGGCGAGCGACCGGACCAGGAGCGACGGCTCGCCTCGGCGCGAGACGGTCGGAGTCCCCTCGGCCCCGACGATGTCGCCCGGGTCGAGGTCCGCGAGCCACGCCTCGTAGGCCGGCTCGCCCAGCTCGTCGACCCGGAGGAGGAGCTGGAGCGAGCCCGAGAGATCCTCGAGGTCCGCGAAGGAGGTCTTCCCGTGCTGGCGGATCACCACCAGCCGGCCCGCGACGCGCAACGCAGGGCCGGGGGCCTCCTCACCGGGCTTGAGGGACCGGCAGGCGGCGCGGACCACTTCGGTCGGCGAGCGTCCCGGGAACGACCAGGGGTACGGTTCTTTCCCTTCGGTCCGCCACCGGGCGACCTTGTCTCGCCGGTCCCGTTCGAGCCGGTTCTCTTCGGCCATGCGACGCCCGGCGAGACGTGGCCGGGTAGAAAATGCCTCGCGTCGAGCGCGGGTCTAACGCGCCGTGGGCTCGACTGCGAGCCGCTCGACACCGCCCGGACGGAAGAGCGCGAGGTGTTCGGGGATCGCCGGGTCCTTCCCGGCCGGACGCGCGGCCTCGTAGAGGAGCAAGAACGTGCCGAGGAAGAACTCGGCCGCCGCATCCCCGCCCCCGATTCCGTAGCTGACGTAGTCGGAGAAGTAGACGTGCACCTGGCCGGAGTGCCGGCGGCGGAGCGCCTCGAGGAACTTCGCGAGCTCTTCGGGGCCCTTGCGTTCGAGCTCCTCGACCAGGTCGCGAAGGATCGGCCGCTGGCTCACGCCGGCGAGGCCATCGTACGCGAGGTAGACGGCGGGGCGTGGATCGAGCGCCACGACATCGAGTCGCATGACGCCCTCCACCGGCTTCGTCCGCATGGCGAGCGGCCTACCGCCCTCGCGTTAAGAAGGCTTCGGACCGGGGTCCCAGCGGACCTCGGCCCGGGGGAAGGAGTTCGCGCCTCGCCGGGCCTAGTGGTCGTGGCCGCCCGCGCCGGCCGGGGGCGGGCTCGACTTCTTCGACGCGATGATGTCGTCGATCCGCAGGATCATCGAGGCGACTTCGGTCGCCGAGCTGAGTGCCTGGGTCTTGACCCGCAGGGGCTCGATGATGTGGAGCTTCCACATATCGGCGGACTTCCCGTCCTGGAGGTTGATCCCCGCGTTCTTGTTCGCGTTCGGCCCGTCGTGGGCGCTGCGGAGGTCGATGAGGGTGTTGATGGAGTCGTACCCCGCGTTCTCGGTGAGTGCCCACGGGACCGCTTCGAGCGACTGGGCGAACGCCTCGACCGCGAGCTGTTCCCGCCCGCCGACCGTGCCCGCCCACTTGCGTAGCTTCACGGCGAGGTCGATCTCGGACGCTCCGCCGCCGGGACAGACGACCCCGTCCTCGATGACGCTCGCGACCACCTTGAGGGCGTCGTGGAGCGACCGCTCCACTTCCTGGGTGACGTGCTCGGTGCCGCCTCGAATCAAGATCGAGACGGAACGCGGGTTCGCGCATCCGGTCACGTACGTCATCTTGTCGTCGCCGACCTTCTCCTCGTAGACCTTCTCGGCCGAACCGAGGTCAGCGCTCGTGAGCTCCTTGATGCCGGTGACGATCTTTCCCCCCGTGGCCCGGGCGAGCTTCTGGAGGTCCGACTCCTTCACCTGCTTCACGGCGTAGATCGACTGCTTCGCGAGGTAGTGGAGAACGACGTCGTCGATCCCCTTCTGGCAGACGACGACGTTCGCGCCGACCGCCTTGATGGCGTCCACCATCTTGTGGAACGTCTTGTCTTCCTCGTCGAGGAAGCCCTGGATCTGGTTCGGGGTCTTGATGTTGATCTTGCCCTCGATCTCCGTCTTCTTGATCTCGAGCGCGGAGTTGAGGAGGGCGATCTTCGCGTGCGTCACTTCCCCGGGCATCCGGGGGTGGCCGCGTTCCTTGTCGATGACGATCCCCTGGATGAGCGCGGTGTCGGAGATCGTGCCGCCGTGGCGCTTTTCGACCTTGATCTGGTCGACGTCGGCGATCGTCTTGTCGCCGCGGACCTCGGAGATCTTCCGGACGGCCTGTACGGCGATCTTCGCGAGCTCGTCGCGCGAGCCGAAGACGCCCTTCGAGCCCATCGCGGTCGACGCGCAGTCGATGAGGACGGCGTCGTCTTCGGGCCTCACGGGGGTGCCGATCTCGCTCTCGAGCAGGTGTTTGGCCTGTTGGACCGCGAGCTGGAAGCCGCGCGTAATGACCGTGGGATGCACGTTCTGCTCGAGGAGGTACTCCGAGCGCTTCAGGAGCTCCCCCGCGAGGACGACCGCCGTGGTCGTTCCGTCACCGCACTGCTGGTCCTGGGTTTTGGCGACCTCGACCAGCATCTTCGCCGCCGGGTGTTCGACGTCGACCTCCTTGAGGATCGTGACGCCGTCGTTCGTGATCGTGATGTCGCCCATCGAGTCGACGAGCATCTTGTCCATGCCGCGCGGACCGAGGGTCG
>JASHUP010000040.1 GCA_030039915.1 Thermoplasmata archaeon
TCCCCCAGCGACGCTCGAAGATGAGCCACGCGGAGTTTCCCCGGATCCTCGTGATCGGATTGAGGAGGCCCATGTACAGGCTGATACCTACGAGCGCGAGGCCCAGGGCCACGAGGAAGAACGCGATGAGGTAGTCGGGCGAGAAGCCCCGTGCGGACTGGACCCCCACTTCGTACGCCCCAACGCCGGCGAAGACGACGCCGAGGCCGATCCCGATCCCGGCGACCCGAAGCCGTTGACGGAAGAACAGATGGGCCTCCTTTCGGAGGTCGAGGGTGAATCCTTTCAGCAGGGCAGCAGCGACCGCCCCGGCGTCCGTCGTCGACATCCGTTTGGCGAGTTCCTCCTTCGATATGAGACGATGCCCTGCCGGCCGTCAGCGCGCGGAGCCGCCGCTCGTGAGGTCACTAATTCCGGGCCCCACGGCCGGAGAAATCCATCGAATCTCTCGGAGGGCGGCCTCGCGTGGACGGGGCCGTCGCCCGCGACCTTAAGACCGGAGCCCTTACTGACCCCGAAGTGCCCGAGGAGTCGTCGCTGCGTCACCGGTCCTCTCGCCGGTTCGATGCGGTTCTTGCGTCGCACGGACTCACCGGAAGAGTGGTCGAACTGCCGGAATCGACGCGGACCGCCGCCGAGGCCGCGCGGGGCGTCGGCTGCGAGCTACGGCAGATCGTGAAGTCGCTCGTCTTCCGGGGAGCGGTCTCGGGAACGCCGGTGCTCATCCTCGCCTCCGGTGCGAACCGCGTCGACGAGTCGTGGATGGCCCGCTTCGTCGGGGAGGGCCTCGCTCGGGCGGACCCCGAGTTCGTTCGCTCCACCGCGGGCTATGCGATCGGAGGGGTCCCTCCGGCCGGGCACTCCTCGGCCATTCCGGCGTACATCGACTACGACCTTCTCGAGCTTCCGGAGGTGTGGGCCGCCGCGGGACACCCCCACGCCGTCTGTCGCCTCACTTCGCGCGAACTGCTGGATCTCACGCACGGCCACCCCGTACCCGTGACCCCCCTGACGCCCGAACACCCCGATCCGGCCCCGTGGGTGACGTTCGACTGCTACGGCACCCTGGTCGATTGGCGGACGGGGCTGCTCCAACAAATCGATCGCGCGACCTCTCCGAATTCGCGGATCGAACGGGAGAGGTTGTTCCACGCTTACCTGGGGGAGGAGATGCGTCTCGAGAGCGGCGCGTACCGGTCGTACCGAGAGGTGATGACCGAGGCGATGCTCGAGGTCGCTCGCTCGGAAGGGTTCGAGCTATCCCGTTCGCAAGCGGCCGAAGCTCCGGAGTCGATTCCGGACTGGCCGGTGTTCGACGACGCGCCTCAAGCGCTCGATGCACTCCGCCACCACGGGTACCGGATCGGCATTCTTTCGAATATCGACAACGACCTCCTTCAGCGAACGCTCGAAAAGCTCGGAGCGCGGGTCGACCTGGTCGTGACCGCCCAAGAGGTGAGCTCGTACAAACCGGCATGGAGGCACTGGATCCGCTTCCTCAAGCGCTCGGGAGCGCTCCCCGGGCAGGTCTGGCACGTCTCGGGAAGTTACGAGTACGACCTCGAGCCGGCCGGAGCTCTCGGATTCCGCACAGTCTACGTCGACCGGTATGGGGCGCCACCGAAGGGCACGAAGCTGGGGGCTTCCCTGCACGGTCTCACCGGCCTCGTGGACTGCCTCACCTCGGACACCACGACCCCTTCCGTCTCCTCGCGTCCCCACGGGTAGGGACCGCCCAACGCGACGGATTCGGTCACTGGTCCCCGGGGTCCCACGACTCCCCCACCGAGAGTACCTTCATCTGGGGGAGGTTGTTGACCCGCCCAAAGTGAGTCGTCCGGACGACCTGTGTACGGTCGTAGGAGACGACTCGTCGGTGGGAATGATCCGATGAACGGTTCCGATTGGGAAGCGCTCGGGCAACGCTGGTGGTCGCATGTTCGCTATCTCGCGGACGCTCGGCTCGAAGGCCGGGAGACGGGAAGTGCGGGGTACGAGAAGGCCGCCGAGTACGTCACGGAGCAATTCCGTGGCGCCGGACTTCTGCCCTCCGGCGTCGCCGGATACCGGCAATCGATGGGTTTCCGCGTCACGCAGGTCGAGCAGCCCCGCTCGTCCATCGAACTGGTTCGCAACGGTGACGTTCGACCCATCGTACTCGGCGAGGACGCGGCCATCGTGGTCACTTCGAGCACCGTGCCGGCGGCGGAGGGCGACGCGGTGTTCGTCGGATACGGCCTCCGCATCCCCGAGTGGAAGTACGACGATTTTGCGGGCCTGGACCTGAAGGGAAAGATCGTGGTCTACGTCCGGGGCGGACCCACGAGCCTGCCCGGACCCGTGAGGGCCCATTATCAATCGGTCGAGGAGCGTTCCGAGACGCTCCGGGCGCTCGGCGCGACGGGCTGGATCGCGATCCCGAATCCCACGGTACCCGAATTGCCGTGGTCGCGGATCGCCTCGGGTCTTCTCATGGCGAGGATGGAGCTCGACGACCCCGGTCTCGAGGTCACTCCGCCGCCGTCCGTGACGGTCGTTTACAACCCCGAGCGGGCCGAGACGCTCTTTGCCGGCAGTGGGCACACGTTCTCCGAACTGGTGGACGGTCTCGGGAAGAGCGAGCCGCTCCCACGCTTTCCCCTCGGCCTCCGGGTCCGATTCCGAGCCTCCTTCACCCGCAAAACCGCGCGGTGCCACAACATCGCCGGAACACTGCCGGGGACCGACCCGGTGCTCGGAAAAGAGTACGTCATCGTCAGCGCCCACCTCGACCACCTCGGACTCGGGCAACCCGTCAACGGCGACCGGGTCTACCACGGGGCGATGGACAACGCCTCGGGAGCCGCGTCGCTGGTCGAGATCGCGCGCGGGATGCACGAATCGGGCGCCCGACCGAAGCGCTCGGTCCTGTTCCTCGCCGTCACGGGCGAAGAGAAGGGGCTCCTCGGTTCCCAGTATTTCGCGACCCACCCCACGGTCCCCGGTCCGATCATCGCGAACATCAACCTCGACCAGTTCCTCCCGCTCTTCCCGCTGAAGTACCTCGAGGTCCAGGGCTTGGAGGAATCGTCGCTCGGCAAGGACATCCGGGAGGTCAGCGGGCAGTGGGGCGTCGAGGCCCAGCCCGAGTACGAACCGGACCGGGTGCTCTTCATTCGCAGCGATCAGTACAGTTTCATCAAGGTCGGGGTTCCCGCGCTCGCGTGCTCGTTCGGCTACGCTCGCGGGTCCCCCGAAGAGAAGCGCACGAAGGAGTGGTACAGCGAGTGCTACCACGGTCCGGCCGACAACGCGGACCAACCGGTCGACCGCTCGGCGGCCGCGCAGTTCAACCGCCTCATCGGAACCCTGGTACTGCAGGTGGCGAACACCGACCACCGGCCCTCGTGGAATCCGGACAGCTTCTTCAAGCGGTTTGCCCGGTGAGGACGAAACGACTCGTGTTCGGCCCGACGCTCGAACCGACCCGACCGCTCCGCGCCCCCGCCGAGGATGAAATACCAGCGTCCGGTAAGTCCTGGTAGGACCATAGGGGCGGGTTCACTCGTGAAAATCTCCTTCCTCGGCACCGGAGCCGGGAATTTCCGCGGGAACCGTCGCCACATGTCGAGCGCGCTCGTCGACGGGCTGCTCCTCGACTGCGGTGCGGGGGCGACCGGGCGCCTCCACGAGCTCGCCCTGTTCGACCGGGTCGACGCCGTGCTCGTCTCGCATCTTCACAGTGACCACATCGCCGGGCTCTTCGACCTCCTCATGCACACGGTGATCGTCGATCGGAAACGCCCGCTGACCATCGTCTCGCCGCCGGGCCTTTCCCCGATCCTTCGCGCCATGAATGCGGCCGGCGCCCTCGTCCGAGACCCCGCCGAGCTCTACGACCTCCGGCTGGTCGAAGGCCCCCGTCCGGAGGTGACGGTCGGTCGCTGGAAGGTACGCTCATTCCCCCTCCGCCACACGGTCTACAATCTCGGGTATCTGCTCGACTCCGGGGACGCCACGGTCTACTATACCGGCGACACGGGGCAGCCGTCGGTGCCCGAGGGCCTTCGCGCGGACATCGTCGTCCACGAGTCGACGTACGCGGATCGGCACGCGGACCTCGCGGAGCAGTTCCGGCACTCCACCGCGTCGCAGGCCGCACGGGCGGCCACGGCGATGGGCGCGCGACGGTTGTTCGTGACCCACCTCGGCAGCCGGGAAGGCACCGACGAGGAAGTCGCCCACGAGGTTCGGGCCGGATTCCACGACTCGACCGTCGCGGAAGACAACGGTCAGTACGACGTCTGAACGGGAACGGGTGCCGGACGATCCCCTTACTCCTTCTTCTCCTCGTCCGAGCCCTTGAATCCCTTCTTCGCGCCCGCCCCGAATCCCTTGACGCCGCCCACGAGACCGCGACCGAGCTTTCCGGCCACGACTCCGGTCTCCTTCGCGACGTGGGCGGTCTCGCCGGCGGCCCGCTGGCCGAGTCCGACCTCACGACCGCACGCGGTGCACGCCTTGGCCCCTTCCGCGAGATCCGCTCCGCACCCTTCGCACTTCATCGGTCCCTCGAGCGAAGGTACCTCCGGCCCGACATAGCCCTTCAGGTCCCGGGCGGGACCCGGCCGATCGGTCGAGCTTTTCCTACGCTGGAGCGACGCGCGCGGGGCTGGCCCATCGAAGAGTGCGAGACGCGGATTATCCGGGGAATGGGAGCAGCGCGGGGATGACGCTGACGAGGATGGTGAGGGCCCCCACCAGGATCAGCAGGCTCCCGAGCGCCAGCCGAAGGTGCTCTTCCGGAACGTGCTCGTTGAGGTATCGCGCTCCGCGGCAGGAGAGGGCGGTGATCGAGATGAGCGCGGCGGTGGCCGCGACGAACACCAGCACCACGTTGCCGGTCGAGGCGACGAATAGGATGGAGAGGATCTGGGTGTTATCCCCCATTTCGAGCAGGAAGGTGAGTCCGAGGGCCACCGATCGCACCTGGCCGGGCGTGCGGGCAATCGCCGCAGTGCCCTCGCCGGGCTCGTGGACCGGAGCCGGCCCCCGCAGGATCTCCCGGACGCCGAACGCGACCAGGGCGAGTCCGCCGACGACTTTCACCCAAAACAGGTAGGGACCGAGCACGGTCTCCGCGCCGTACCCGATCGTGACCGACACGACCGTGGCCGCGGCGAGGCCGACGGACGCGCCGACGAAGACGTCCCGGTGCGCATGACGGGTCGCGAGGGTGATGACTCCAAAGTTGGATTTGCCGGGGAGCTGGAGGACCGCGACGACCACGAAGATGAGGACGCCCTCGAGCAGCAGGCCGGTGAGCAGGTCTCTCGCCCCGATCGGTGAGAACACCGTGCGGAAGATGGCTTCGCCGGGGCCGGGCGTGACGCCGTCAACGAGCGCCCCACCCCCCCTTCCCGATCCCGCCCTGCGGGAACGTCAGTTTCGCTGGGCGGACGAATCGCTGGACCTCGGACCCCGGGGGATCACCGCGGGCCCGATCCGGTGCTGCGATCGTTCTTCGAGGAAAAGGAGGGCCCCGTATCGACCTCGGAACTCGGCCGTTCGAGTGTTCCGGCGAGCGCCTCGAGCGTGGCCAGCCACCGGCTGGCGTAGTGAGGGCACTCCCACGCGTTCTGGTGAAACGGACCGTCCGAGATCCCTTGGGCCGATCGGGGCTCGTCGCCGCATCCCCAGGGGCAGTCGAACACCGCGCCCCCTCCTCACGCAGGTCTCGGGACGAACGCGACGTGCGGCGGACCGGCGTGGGGGTCGGTCGTGACGACATAACTCGAGAACGCGGGCCGAATTCCCCGGATGATGAGCCCCACGTCGTCCCGATGAAGAGCGAACTCCGTCTCGGCCATACGTCGGACCCCCGGCGCGCATCCTAGGTCCGGGCCCAGGATGCCGACCACGAGGTTGCCGCTCTGTCGGGCCCGCTTGACCCCGTAGAAGAACGTCTTCGTGGCCTTCTCGCTCCCGAGGAGCGTATCGAACACCTCGAACGCGGTGGATTCGATGAACGTCTTTCCGCGGTTCCCCTGCACCGCCTTCTCGGCCTTCACCGCCTGCGCGACCGCGCGGGCCTTCCGTCGGGGGTCCGGCTTCTGGTCCGGGCTCGTCTTCATGGTCACGACGTACGGAGCGCCTTCGTCCTCGCCGAAATAGTCGCAGATGCGAACCCGGCTGTCGAACCGGCGCCGCGTCACGTACTTCGTCAGGCGCGCCCGGAAGGAATGCGGCACATCGCGGGCCGGAAGGATCGAGATGATCCCGCGCGACTGGTACAGGAAGTTGAGATACGTCGGGAAGAGCACGAGGTCCAGGTCCTCGAGACCGACCGTCTCGTCCATGCTCCACAGCGCCATGCTCCCGCGCTGAAAGCCGCCACCGAGCAGCCGGTCGAAGTCGGGGATTCCGCTCGAGTACCGACCTTCGGGGTCCGCGATCGGCGTCCATTCGTCGGTCTCTGGGGCATCCTTCCCGGGCGCGCGCATGACCGAAGGATGCGCCGAAGGGGTTCTTAGAATGATGCCCGGCGATAGGCGATTTTACTGACGGTAAACGCGCTCCATGTTCCGGAACGAATCGATCGAGATCCGGTACACGGGACCGGCCATTCCGTCACCCGACGCCTCGAATCCGTTTTGGACCGGACCGAGAGGTCGGCCGGTCGAACGGTCCCCCACCCACACCGCGGGTCTCAATCCTCGGGTGCCGGAGCGGTGGTGCGGAGGCGCTTCACCATCTCCTTAAGGAGCGCCTTGAGCGCGTCCGAATCCTTCCCGACGGACGACCAGAACTCCCAGGAGTAGAGAACGAGGCATCGGGAGCGGGTCGCCGCCTTCACGCTCGCGGTCCTCGGCTGCTCGTCGAGGAGCGCCATCTCCCCGAAGAACTGGCCCGGACCGAGCGACGCGACGATCTTGCCGGCTTTCTCGACGTTCACCTTGCCGTCGACGATGAAGTAGAAGCCGACCGACTTCTCGCCTTCCTTCACGATCGTGTCACCGGCGTTGTACGACCGGTCGTTCGCGGTCGCCGAGAGGGTATGCATCAATTTCTTGCTGAGTCCCGAAAACAGCGGGGTCTTGCTCAGCTGGTCCCGGACATCCGTCCCCGCGCTCGAGCCCAACATTCCGACCGCCGTCCCCCGAGGAGGCACACCGATAGATGAACCCATTGGGGTGCCGTCCCCGCGGGCGAGGGTCGTGGGTTCGGGCCCCGAGGGCCCGTCCGGGGTTCGTACATCGTCTCATAAAGTCCCCCGGAGAATCCAGAGCCCGGTCCGTGGAGTCGTTGCTGCCCACCGCACCGGCGATGCATGCCGGGCCTCCGGGTCCGGCCGTTTCTCCCTACGACTCGTCCCGGGACGCCGGGCCGCTCGTGACGCCGCTCTCCCTCGTCGGGCTCGAATTCAGCCTCGACACGGCCTCGCTCGACGCGCTCGAGAGCGTGAGCCGGACCGTCTCGCGAGTTCGGGTCGCGGAGTGGTTCGCTCGCTTTTCCGGGACCGACGAGGTCGCGCTCTTGTCGACCTGCCATCGGGTGGAGCTCGTGCTCCTGCTCCGGTTTCGGGAGGAGCTGGACCGGTGGTGGGGGGCGCTCCCCGGGAATCGGAGCTCCTGGACGATCCGGGAAGGACGGGAGGCGGTCCACCACCTGTTCCGCGTGGCCGCGGGCCGAGAGTCGCTCGCGATCGGTGAAGCGGAGGTTCGCCACCAGGTTCGGGCCGCCGGATTCTCCGTCGAGACGCGCCACCCTCGACCCGTACTGCAGGACCTGTTCGCCCGGGCGGCCGAGGCGGCCGAGCGGGTCGCTCCCACCGTTCCTCCCTCGCGCTCGATCGCGGCCGTCGCCGCGGCGCGTCTGCTCCGTCTCGTCCCCCGGCCAAACCCCCGCGTGGTGGTGGTCGGGTCCGGGACGGTGGGCCGGCAGGTCGTCGAGAGTCTCTCCGCCTCGGCGCGGGTGACGGTCGTCTTCCATCAGAAGCCTCCGCCGGAGCCGTTCCTCGACTCCACGCGATCTCGCGCGGTCTCCCTCGCGCATCTGACCCAGGAGATCGCATCCTCCGACGCCGTGATCACGGCCGCCAAGTTCGGCAATCACGGTCTTCATGCCACCGACCTTCCGCGCGACCGACCGCTCGTGCTGGTCGACCTCGGGGTGCCTCGCAACATCGATCCCGGGGTCCGCGAGCTGCCGAACGTCCGGCTGGTCGACCTCGAGGAGCTGCACGCGCTCTCGGGAGGGATGTCGGCCACGGACGACGGGGACGCCCGAGTGGAGGAGCTCGCCGAGCGCTTCTCCGACCGGCTCGAGCGACAGCTCCTCGAACCGTGGGTCGACGCCGTCCGACGCGCGGCCGAGGAGGTCCGACGCGCCGAACTCGCCCACGCCCGCACCTACCTGGGTCCTCTCGACCCGGACCAGGAAGCCGCGATCGAGCGGCTCACGCAACGGTTGGTCGCCCGCCTCCTGGTCGGGCCAACAGAGCGTATCCGCTCTCTTCCGCCCGGGCCCGAGGGCGACCTTCCCCGTCGGATCGCCTTCGGACTGCTTCGGGCCCCCTCGGCCGAGCCGTGACGGAACCGATCCGGGTGGGCACCCGGCGGAGTCGTCTCGCGAGGGTCCAGACCGACTGGGTCCTCGCGCGCTTGCGCCGGGCCGCTCCCGAGGCGCGGTTCGAGCCCGTTCCCGTCGACACGAGCGGCGACCGGGACCGCTCGGTCGGGAGCTCCCCCGATTTCACGGACACCATCGACCGCGCGCTCCTTCGCGGAGAGGTCGACCTCGCCGTCCACAGCGCGAAGGACCTGCCGGTCGCGCTCGAGCGCGGACTCGTCCTCCTAGCGTGTCCGTCCCGGGCCAACCCCCGCGACTGTCTCGTCCTCGCTGCTCCGCACCGTGCCGCTCCCCTTCCCCGGGGGGCTCGCGTGGGGTCGAGCAGTCTGCGCCGCCGCGCTCAGCTCCTTCGATGGCGACCCGACCTTTCGATCGTCGAGATCCGTGGTAACGTCGACACCCGGATGGACCTCGTGACCGCCGGGAAACTCGACGCGGCCATCCTCGCGGTCGCGGGAGTGTCCCGCCTCGGACGCGCCACTGAAATCGGCCGGGTCCTCCCCGCTACGACCTTCCTTCCTGCCCCCGCCCAGGGGGCGCTCGCGGTCGTCGCACGAACCGGCGATCGGGCGCTCGCATCGACCGGACACCTCATCGACCACGCGGCGACCCACGCGTGCGTCACGGCGGAACGCCGGTTCGCGGAAGCGCTCGGCGGGGATTGCGATGTGCCGCTCGGCGCGCTGGCGACCGTCCGCGGACGAACCCTCTCGCTGAACGGTGAAGTCCTCTCCCCGGACGGCCGCGTGAGCGTCCGTCGGCAGCGCGTTGGACCGATCGCCAGTGCAGCACGCGTGGGGTCGACCCTCGGCGAGGAGATGCGGGTCCGGGGCGCGCTCGAATTGTTCGCGGGCCGACGCCGGTAGGGGACGCATGACGCCGTCGACCCCTCCCACGGTCGTGCTGCTCTCGGCTCCCGGAACGCTCGGTGGGATCGGCTCCCCGCTTCGTCGGTCGGGAATTCGGCTCGTTCGGCTCACGTCCGTCGACCCACGGCCCATCGACCCGGGCGACTGGCTCGGACGCATCGAGCGGGCTCCGACCCCCGATACGGTCGTGGTCACCAGCCGCAACGCGGTGCGGGCGGGGGTGCGACCGTGGCGTCGATCGTCCGGGGGATTCCGGCCGTCGGTCGAGTTCTGGGCGGCCGGCCCGGGGACGGCCGAGGCCCTCCGACGCGCCGGGATTCGAGCGGTCCGTCGTCCGCCCGGCGCCGGCGCGGGGGCAATCGCGAAGGCGCTCAGCAGGGGAGCGCGCCGAACGATCGTCTACTTCCGGTCCGACGTCGCCGGGCCGGTGCTCGCTCGCACGCTGCGGCGCGCCGGCCACCGCGTCGTCGACGTGGTCGTCTACGGGGTGGCGGATCCCCTTCCCTTCTCCCCCCGGGACCGTCGCCAGATCGCTTCCGCGGACGTGCTCGTCGTGACGAGCCCTTCGGGTCTCTCGGCGTTGCGGCGCCGATTGGACCGGCGGGAATTCGTCCGACTCTCCCGGTCCGCTCGCCTCGTGGTACTCGGCGAGCGCTCCCGGCGGGCGGCCGCCGGACACGGATTCCGGCACACCTCCGTCGCGCCGTCGACCACGGCGCAACGATTTACCCATCATCTGCTCCGGGAACTTCGCGATGCCCGCGGCTAGGCGCTCAGCGGCTCGTGGCGGCGAGCCCTCTCCCTTGGCGACCCGGCTTCGGCGGTTGCGCCGGACGGTCGCGCTTCGGGACTGGGTCGCCGAGACCGAAGTCGATGTCCGCCGCCTCGTCTACCCGATCTTCGTCCGACCCGGCGGTGGGTCCGCCGAGCCGATTGCCTCGCTGCCGGGGGTGCTTCGCTACCCCGTCCGCGACCTCCCATCGCTCTCGCGCCAGCTCGACGACGAGGGGGTCCGCGCCGTCCTGCTGTTCGGCGTGGCTCGGTCGAAGGACCCCGAGGGCCGGGAGGCGTGGGCGGCCGAGGGGATCGTCCCCCAGGCGATCCGCGCGATCAAACGGGCCGCTCCCGGACTGGTGGTCGTCACCGACGTCTGCCTCTGCGCCTACACCACGCACGGCCACTGCGGCGTCGTCCGGAACGGCGTTGTCGCGAACGACGCATCGGTCGAGCGGCTCGGACGGGTCGCGGTGGCGCACGCGAACGCGGGCGCGGACGTGGTCGCTCCGAGCGCGATGATGGACGGGCAGGTTGCGGGGCTTCGCGCCGCTTTGGACGGCGCCGGGCACGAGGAGACGGCCATTCTCTCCTACG
>JASHUP010000041.1 GCA_030039915.1 Thermoplasmata archaeon
CAGTACGGTTGTCACCCGCCCGGTGTCAGCGACCCGATCGGGATCCTCAACTCTGGCAAAGCGCTCTGGGCGGGCACCAACCCCTTCTACGTCACCGATTGCGGAGGTCATATCGAGGTCCCGTACGGCCTCGCATCGGTCCTGATCAGCGCGCTCGGCAGCCTCGGCGGTCTTCCCGGCGTCTACGTCGTCTGGGGGGCGATCGCCCTCTCTCTGATCCCACTCACGTGGGCGGTCGCGGGCCCCGACCGACGATATGTGCTCGTGTTCGTCGCGACCTCGGTCCTCTTCATCCCGCTCGTCTCCTCGCAGATCGACGGCGCGACCAACGCGATCGTTCCGGCGACGGTCCTCCTCTCGCTGTACCTCGCGCAGCGGAGCGAGCTTCTGGGCGCGGCCGTCGGAGGATTCCTCTCGACTTCGCGCTTCCCGAACCTGTTCCCGATCCTGGGAGAGTCGGGGGCCTTCCCGCGTCGCCGTTACCTCTCCTTCTTCACGGCCGCGGCCGTCTTCGCGGCCCTGACCGGGCTCACCTACGCCATCTGGGGGCACGAGTTCCTGGACCCGGTCTTTTTGAATCAGCTGGGACGACACTCGTTCTCGCTCAACGTGTACGGCCTCTTCCTTCTGACGAACACGCTTCCGAGCGGGGTCGCGTTCGAAGGTATCCAGGCGGCGCTCACGATCGCGCTCGTGCTGGTCGTTTTCTTCGCCGGGATCCGTTCGCCGATCACGGCCGCGTCCGTCGTCCTCGTCGGATTCGCGCTATTGACCCAATTCCTCTCGTTCAACATCCTGGTCTGGCTCCTTCCGGTCGCCCTCGTGGGCGCGCGGGCGCGTTGGTGGCTCTGGGGAGTGGCGCTCGTCGGGTCGCTGAACTACGACCTCGCACTGAACGTGTGGTACTGGGACGACGGGATCGCCTGGCCCTCGATGGTCTTCGACGTCGTCTTCACCGTCCTGCTCCTCGCGCTCTTCGTTGAGCTCTGGCGCGAGGCGCTCGCGACGCGAGGCACGAAGAGCGCGTCCGCTACTGGGCCTTGAGCGCCGCGACGAGCTTCCCGACCGCCGCCTGGGCGTCGCCGTAGAGCATGTGGCAGTTGTCGCGATAGAAGAGGTCGTTCTCGACGCCGGCGAACCCCTTCCCCTGGCCGCGCTTGATCACGATGACGTTCTTCGCCTGCTCGACGTCCAGGATCGGCATCCCGAAGAGCGGACTCCCCTGGCGGTGCGCCGCGGGATTCACGACATCGTTCGCACCGATGACGAGGACGACGTCCGTGTTGGCGAACTCGGCGTTGATCTCGTCGCGGTCGAACAACTTGTCGTAGCTGATCCCCGCTTCCGCGAGCAGGACGTTCATGTGCCCGGGCATGCGGCCGGCGACCGGGTGGATCGCGAACTTGACCGAGACGCCCTTCGACTCGAGCAGGTCCGAGAGCTCGCGGACCTTTCCCTGCGCCTGGGCCACCGCCATCCCGTAACCGGGCGCGATGATCACCTGGTTCGCGTACTCCATCATCGCCGCGACGTCGGAAGCCTCGATCGGCTTCATCGACCCTTTCATGGTCACGCCGGTCTCTTCCGTGGCGCCGAACGCACTGAAGAACACGTTCGAGACCGAGCGGTTCATCGCCTTCGCCATGAGGAAGGTGAGGAGCGAGCCCGACGCGCCGACGAGCGTGCCCGCGATGACCATCGCGTACCCCGCGTCCCCGAGGGGACCGTTGACGAGCGCGAACCCGTCCAGCGCGACCGCGATGCCGGTCAACGCGTTGAACAGCGCGATCACGACCGGCATGTCCGCCCCCCCGATCGGGAGAGTCAGGAGGATCCCGTAGAGCAGCAGGAGAACGAAGAACGGCGCCATCCAGACGAAGTTCGAGGTCCACAGAAGCAGGACGCCGCAGGCGACCCCGACGACGAGGACCCCGGTGTTGACGACCTGGCGGGCCGGGAGGACGATCGCCTTCGAGGGCATCCATCCCTGGAGCTTCAAGAACGCGATCATGCTCCCCGCGATCGAGATCGAACCGATGATCGCCCCCGCGACGCTGAGGGACGACGTGATCTGATTCGAGAGCGTCGAGAGGAGTTCGACCGCGCCGATGGCGGCGGCGGCGCCACCCCCCATGCCGTTGAACATCGCGACCATCTGGGGCATCGCGGTCATCTTCACGACGCGCGCCCAGTACCAACCGCCGAGGCCACCGATCGCGACGCCGAGGGCGATCAGGGCGAAGTTCGAGAGCCCCGGGCTGAAGAACGTCACGACGACCGCGATCAGCATCGCGATCCCGGCGTAGACGATCCCGCGGCGGGCGGTGACTGGAGAGCTCATTGCCTTGAGACCGAGGATGAAAACGAGGACCGCGACGACGTAGACCGCGTCGATCGTGTCCGAGACCCAGGCGCTCATGGCGCACCCCCCTTCGGCTTCGAGCGGTCAAACATCGCGAGGATGCGTTCCGTCACGACGTAGCCGCCCGTGACGTTCATCGCGCCCATGACGACGGCGATGAATCCGATCGCTTGCTCGGCGGTGTTCGTGGCGAGGCCGAGCGCCACGATGCCGCCGACGAGGACGATCCCGTGGATGAAGTTCGACCCGCTCATGAGCGGGGTGTGGAGGAGGACCGGTACTCGGCTGATGACCTCGTAGCCGACGAAGACAGCGAGCAAGGCGATGAACAGCGCAGTCCAGATGTCCGCCGCCATCTACGCCGCCCCCTTCGCGAGCAGTTCGGCCGTCGGTTTGTTCGTCACGACCCCGTTCGCGGTCAGAAGGCTCGCGGCCAGGATCTCGTCGGAGTAGTCCGTCACCAGGGTCTTCTCCTTCGTGAGCAGGAGGGTGAGGAACGACTCGAGATTCTTCGCGAACATCTGGCTCGCGTTGAAGGCAAGCTGGCTCGGGAGGTTGAGCGGACCCGCGATCGTGACACCGTCGACCACGACCTCCTCGCCCGGCCGCGTGAGCTCGCAGTTGCCCCCGGTCTCGGCGGCGAGGTCGACGATGACCGAGCCGGGGCGCATCGCCGCGACCATCTCCTTGCGAACGAGCAGCGGGGCCTTGCGGCCCGGAATCGCCGCGGTCGTGACGACGACGTCGGCCTCCGCCACCGCCTTCGCGACCATCGCCTGCTCCTGCTTCTTCTCGTCGTCGGTGAGCTCGCGCGCGTACCCTCCGGCGCCCTCGGCGTTGATCTGCAGTTCGAGGAACTTCGCACCCAGGCTGCGGACCTGCTCGCCCGCCGCCCGACGCACGTCGTACCCTTCGACCACCGCACCCATCCGGTGAGCCGTCGCGATCGCCATCAGGCCCGCGACGCCGGCGCCCAGGACGAGGACCTTGGCCGGACGGATCGTTCCCGCGGCGGTCGTCAGCATCGGGAGGAACTTCGGGCAGAGGCCCGCCCCGATGAGCATCGCCCGGTAGCCGGCGGCCGTCGCCTGGGAGGAGAGCACGTCCATACTTTGCGCCCGGGTGATCCGGGGCAGGAGCTCGAGGGCGAACGTCGTGACCTTCTGGTCCCGCAGCTTCGCGACCCGGTCGAGGTTCCGCGTTGCGTTCATGAGCGCGACCACGATCGACCCGGCGGGCATCCACCCGATCTCCTCGATCGTGGGGGCCTGGACCTTAAGGACGAGCGCCGCGCTGCCGAACAGCGCAGCCCGGTCCGCGACGGTCTGCGCCCCCGCGGCCGTGAAGAGCGCGTCCGGGTAACCGGATCGGAGGCCGGCGCCGGCTTCGATCGCTACCTCGACGCCCGATTTGATCAGGTGCTTCACGACCTCGGGGACGAGGGCCACCCGCCGTTCGCCGGGAGTGACCTCTGCAGGAACGACGAGACGAATCGCCATGAGAATCGTGGGGGGTTTTGGCGGGCGAGATTATACGTTTGATGTGTCCGTGGGTTGACCGAATGAGCGAGACGTTCGACGTGGCGGTGCTGGGGGCGGGCATTGTCGGGCTCGCGACCGCGCGCAGCCTCCACGAACGACGCCCGGAATGGTCGATCACGGTACTCGAAAAGGAAGCGAGCGTCGCGGCCCACCAGACCGGCCACAACAGTGGGGTCGTCCACTCCGGCGTCTACTACCGGCCCGGGTCGCTGAAGGCCCGCCTCACGCTCGAAGGACGCGCCGCCCTGATCGATTTCGCGACCCGGGAACGGATCCGCTACGAGCGGGTCGGCAAGGTCATCGTCGCGTCCGGGGCGCAAGAACTCCCGGCGCTCGAGGAGATCGAGCGGCGCGCGCGCGCGAACGGGGTCACCGACGTGCGTCGACTGGAACGCGGTGAGTTCTCCGCTCGTCTCCCGGAGGTCGTGGGCGTGGCCGCCACCGAGGTTCCGTCCGCGGCGATCATCGACTATCCCGCGGTCGCCGAACGACTCGTCTCCCACCTCGATAGCGAGGGCGTGACGACGCGCCGGTCGAGCGAGGTCCGCTCGGCGGCGCTCTCCGACGCCGCCTGGACGTTGGACACTCC
Organism: Thermoplasmata archaeon; assembly: GCA_030039915.1. The sequence continues at coordinate 4,493 of JASHUP010000041.1, forward strand.
CTCGGGCGAAGTACGCGCGAGGTACGCGATCAACTGCGGCGGGCTCGAGGCGGACCTTCTCGCGGGAATTATGGGCATCCGCTCGCCCGTCGCGATCGTGCCGTTCCGAGGCGACTTCTATCACCTGAGCGAGCGCCTGCGTCCCCGGGTCCACTGCCTCGTCTATCCGGTGCCCGACCCCGACCTCCCGTTCCTCGGGGTCCACCTCACTCCAACCGTCGACGGCGGATTGCTCGCGGGACCGAATGCCGCCCTCGCCCTCGCGCGCGAGGGATATCGTCGGGGCCAGTGGACGCTCGCACAACTCGCTCGGATGGCCACCTTCCCCGGGACCGTGGGGCTCGCTCGCCGCTACGGAGTCTACGCCACCCGAGAGTGGCTTCGGTCCTGGAGCCGGGCCGAGTTCGTGAACGCCGTCCGGCAGCTGTGGCCGGCGGTGGAGGAGTCGGACCTCGTACGGCACTCCTCGGGGGTGCGGGCGCAGGCCGTCCGGCCCGACGGTTCGCTCGTGGACGACTTCGTCCTCGTTCCCGGACCGCGGTCCCTCCACGTTCTGAATGCTCCGTCCCCGGCGGCGACCGCCGCGTTCGCTATCGGGGGGATGATCGCGGACGAGGCGGGTGTGAAATCCTCCCGCGCGGGCGGAGCGCCCGGGCCCGCGGGCGAACGCTCATAGACGGCTAAATCGTCGGCGGGCGGATGGCCGACCGCTCTCGTCGCGGCGCGGACGAACGCGTCTTCGACCGGATCGTGCAAGGGGACGCCCGCGAGGTCCTGGACCGTCTCCCTCCCGCGTCCGTGGAGCTCGCGATCACGAGTCCCCCGTACAACGTCAGCATCCCGTACCGAGGGTACTCCGACGACCTGCCCCCTCAGGAGTACCTTCGCTGGCTCCGGGACGTGTGGAAGTCGCTCTACCGGGTGCTCGTGGCGGGCGGGCGGTTCGTGCTGAACGTGGCGCCGACCTCGATCAAGAACTTCCGCCCGATCCACCACGATCTCTCTCGCGACCTGCGCGATCTGGGCTACATCATGCGGACCGAGATCATCTGGTACAAGCAGACGATGGGCCGCCGGACCGCGTGGGGGAGCTGGCGGAGTCCCTCGAACCCGCACATCATCCCCTCGTGGGAGTACGTGCTCGTTTTTTCAAAGGGTCAGTGGCGCCTCCCCGGGGACCCGCACGCGGTCGACATCAGCGCCCGGGAGTTCGAGCTCTTCTCCGATGGGTTCTGGAAGATCCCGCCCGAGCGGCACCGACGCGGACATCCCGCGCCGTTCCTCGAGGAGCTGATCGAGCGTCTGGTGAAGTTCTACAGCTACCGCGGCAACGTGGTCCTCGACATGTTCGGCGGAACGGGGACCGTTGCGGCCGTGGCACGGCGTCTCGGCCGACACTACCTCTCGATCGACTCCTCGCACGAGTACTGCGTTCTCGCCGCGGCCCGGGTGCGCCGGGCGACTCCGCCGGCCGGCGCGCGGATCCCCGCTCCGCCTCACCGAGCGACCTTCGAGCTTCCGCCGGTGAGTCCGTCGGCTCACACCCTGCGTCGGTCCGCCTGACGGTGATGCACCCGGCGCGCGAGCGCGGGTAGGACGAGGTATGAACCGGCGTACATCTCCGCCGCCCAGACGTCGAGCGAGATCCCGAGCTCGGTGGGGTGCGCTCCGAGAAAACGGAGGTACTCTGCGGCGCGCCGAGCGATTTCGCGGCGGGGCGCCCCGGCCCCCACGCGCTCGACGAGGGACTCGGAGCGATAGAGACGGGCGTAGTGCGTCGCCTCGGCGGCGATGCGGTCCGCGAGCTCGATGCCCCCGTGCGCCCGGGCGTACTCGGCGATATCCGCGAATCCGATCGACGCGCGGTCGAGCCAGCTCGTCTCGCGCGTCACGTTCCCCGGGTAGTACCGGTACCGGGTGGTGCGTTGATCGTCGAGATACAACCCAAACGGGCCGAGCGCGGCCAGGGCGAACAGCACGAGATCCGGCATCATCGTCCGTCGCAGTACGGGAACCCCGTCTCCCTCGAAGAGCGACCGACGAACCACCATCGTGGACGAGTTGAACGACACGCGTGTGTCGTCGAGGCCGAGCTTCACGAGGCCGTCTCGTTGGGTCGGTGGAATCGAGATCGCTCCCCGGCGGTCGAACAGCTCGTCGCGCTCGAGCGCGCGCCACTCGGCCGGCGGCACGGCTTCTCCGTTCTGGTCGATCACGCGGACGCGGTTTCGGTAGAATCCGATCGATCGGTCGGCCGACAGGATCTCGAGCGCCCGCGCGAGATGGTGAGGCTCGAACTCGTCGTCGTCGTCGAGGAACGCGACGTAGGGCGCGCGAGTCTCCTGGGCGGCCCCGTAGAGAAATCCCCCGATGCGAGGCTCGGCGTCCGTGCGTCGTCGAATGCCCTCGCTCGCCAGGAACCGGTCGATCTCCTCGTCCTCGAAATCCTTCGTCACGACGATCTCGAACCGATCGCGGGGAAGGGTCTGAGCGAGCACGGAACGGAGCGCCGAGAGCAGGTAGGTTCGCCGACGGTAGGCGGTCACCACGACCGCGATCTCGGGGCCTTCGCTCACGGCGCCCCTCACGCCCTCGGCTCGACGGACCTCACCACGGCCGGTGCGGGCCATCGCTCCGAGCGGTCACCGGCGAGGGACGAAGACGGGAAGAGCCGACGCTCGAGCTCGGTCGTAGCGAGCCGGAGCAGCGGCTCGAGGTTCACCGTGTCGGCGCGATTGTAGCGAACCAGGCGGTCGAGGGCGGATGCGTTCCCCCGCCGGTACTCTTGCCACAGGCGGACCGCCTCGAGGCCGTCGACCCCTTCGACCCCGGCTCGGGTACCGACCCCGAGACGCTGCTCGATCCGCTTGAGCCCCCCTGCGTGACCGATCCGGTAGAGCAGGAACCGCAGGTCGATGTGGGCGGGAGGAACGAGCATCTGCGGGAACGAGGCCAGCAGGAACGGCACGTCAAAGCGGCTCCCGTTGAACGTCACGAGGACTCCGAACCGGCCGAGGTAGGCCGGCAGCTCCTCGAGGTCCTCGCCGGCGATGAACGTGCGCGTCGCGCCGGCGCCGTGCACCGTCACGACGGTCACGATGCCGCCGTAGGGGGAGAGTCCGGTGGTCTCGATGTCGAGGTACGCCGTCTCGGGCGCGAAGGCCGGGAAGAGCCGCCAGTGCTCGCGTTGGGGGAGTCGGCGGGCGAACCATCCCGCGTCCCGCTCGGAGAGTGCCCGCTCGCTCCGCGCGACCTCGCTCGCGAGGCGCGTACGCGTTGCGGCGGAGACCCCGACGGATCGCCCGGGGGTCACGAGGTCGCTCCAATCTCGAATCCCGAGCTGCCAGAGCTCGGCTTCGGTGACCGGCCCGACGCCGGGCAGATGCAGGAACGTGGATCGGAGCACGGCGCCGCGGAGGGCCGCGTCGGCTTTAGAGTTCTCGCGTCGGCTACGGCCTCGGGTCGGCGGAGTCGACCGGGAGCGGCCCGATCGGAGCGATCAGCTCCTTCACGACCGCCCAGAACTTCGGGACCTCGGTCTTCGCGAGGCGTCGGCCGTAAAGCGGGGCGCGGCACTCGGCCTCGAGGACATCCGGGTCGTCGGCGTCCCACACGAGCCGAACGACCCAGTCGTCCTTCTCGAGCTCGTAGGAGTAGACGCGCTTCCTCGGGTCGGTCGGCACCGGGTTCGGCGCGAGGATATCGAGCGGCGGATCCGGGGGCGGGGGGACTCCCGGCATCAGGGTCATCGGCGGCGGTCGGTCCGGGAGCGTCAGGCGGATCCAGGCAACGACGGGCCAGTGACTGCGCGACACGCCCAGCGACGGCACCTCCCGTGGGAGTCCGGTCGACCCTTAACCGTCTCGGGCCGGTCGGCTCGCCGTTGTTTCTTCTCGTTTCGACGCAAAAAAAAGAAACCACACGCGTTCTGCTTAACTGCCAAGCGTAACCAGTTAACGTAGCTGCGGACGTTAGTGGCTGCGGGCTGAACAGATCGCCCGAAGGCTTTCTGCGTACACCCCAGCTCTATCGAACTCGTCTTCTACGAATGTCCTTAGAGGTCTCTCTTTTTCGAGGGGGTTTCGGGCTTAGATGCTTTCAGCCCTTATCCCGGAGCGCGTGGCTGCTCAGCGATGCCCTGCCGGACAACTGATGGACTAGAGGCGCCGATTCCCCGTTCCTCTCGTACTGTGGGAACCTTCTCGTCAGAGACCCTTGCACTTCCGCCAAAAAGCAACACACCTGTCTCGCGACG
>JASHUP010000042.1 GCA_030039915.1 Thermoplasmata archaeon
TCGTGGGTCACGTGCTCCCCCTCCACGGTGACGATGACGATCCCTTGGTGGGTCCGTCCCGCCTGACCGTTCTCGAGGTCCGTGCGGCTGGTCCCGAAGACCGGTCCCGGATTTACGAGCAGGCCGCCTCCGGGTCCGTCCCCGGTATACGAGTAGTGAATGTGGCCCCCGGCGTAGTAATCGCATCCCGCCGGAAGGTCTTCGCGTCGAATCCCGTGAATGTGCTCTCGGAGGCTCTCCGGCAGGTATTCCTCGACCGCGGCGTGGAACTGGAAGATTTTGAACCCCGGTGCGGAACGGAATGCCTCCGAGTCCGCCGCACGGAAGTACTCGCGGTCGAGACCGTGCGAACGCCCCGAGATCCCCGCGATCCGGGCCCCCGTGGGCTCGTCCGTTCGGAACGGAAGGGTCCAGCGGGTCCCTTCCGCTCGAACCGCTTCGGGAGCGACTTTCAGGAAGACGCCGGTCTCCGCGAGGACGTCGAGCCAGCTTGTCCGACGCGCGACGTAGTCGTGGGAGCCGTAGATGACGTAAATGCGCCGGCCCTCGTCGACGAAATGCCGGAGGGCCGCCGCGACGGGCGCTACTTCCGCCGGGTCCGGTACGGGGGTGTGGAAGAGGTCGCCCGAGATCAGCAGAAACTCCGCGTTACGTTCTTCGGCCACCGTCAGCGCCCGGAGGAAGCTCTCTCGGAGCGCGGAGCGCACGGCCGGGTCCCGAGGCCATGCCCCGACGTGCGCGTCCGCGAGGTGCGCAAAGACAAACCGGCCCGGTGCCATCCGCTACACCCTTTTCGCCGGAGTTCCCGATACCGAAGCCGAGCTCGAGGCCGGTGTGGCCTCCTGAATCCGCTTGGTCATCGCCGCGAGCAGTCCGGCCCCGGCACCCATGGCAAGCAGCCCCACCAACAGGAGGTCGTCTCCTCCGCTCGATGGCGGCGCCGGGGGTCGAGCGGGGGGCGGCGCGCGAGGGGTGGGGGGAGCCGCCGGGGCCGGCACGCGCATGAGGGCCGCCCGAGCGGCCTCGCTCGTCTGCAGCATCGCCTGCATGATCGAGAAAAGTTCGGTCGCCTCCTCCATCGTCATCTGACGGTTGCGCAGGCGACCCGCGAGGTAGGCATACCGCGCGTTCCGAGCTCCCGCGGTCCCGGCGGCGGCACCTTCGTTGCCTGAGCTCGGGTCCGGTGCGTACACCGGGGCCCCCAGAACACGTCCGCACTTGAAGAGTGGGTGGTGCCCTCCCGCCGGGGGGCGAGGCCGTTATAGCGGGGCGCCCGTTTCACGAGCGATGACCGCCTCCGAAGCGCCCGCGCCGACCGAAAAAGACCGACATCTCCATGTCCATCTCGCGGACGAGCGCACGTCGATCTACGACCTCATCACGGAGTATCTTCAGGCCTCCGGAAAGGCACCCGACTGGTACTGGAGGACGGCCGGTCGCTTGGAGGGCACCGATGCCGACAATTTCGAAGAGCTCCTTTCGAGCGCATTCGAGGCGGGGGCCTTCATCGCTCACGACCATCCCGAGGACCTCGAGTTCGTCTGGGTGACCGAGGAAGAGTGCGAGAAGGAACGGCGTCGCGAAGAGCGCGGGGGCGAGAACGAGGCGTCTCGAAAGGAACGCTCGAGCCTGAGCCACTACGCGTAGCCGCTCGGTCTTTCCAAGCGCGTCCCTCCGAGCCCCCGAGGGGTCGACGCAATCGGGCGAGTCGGGATCGAGCGCCTAGATGCCGATCACGGAGTGCGCCACGATCAGCGCGATGAAGAGGATCGAGATCGTGTTCACCACCTTGATGAGCGGGTTGATCGCCGGTCCGGCGGTATCCTTGGTCGCGTCGCCCACCGTGTCACCGACGACCGCGGCCTTGTGCGCCTCGGACCGCTTTCCGCCATAGTGGCCGCTCTCGATGTACTTCTTTCCGTTGTCCCAGGCGGCTCCGCCCGTGGTCATGGTGAGGGCGAGCGGGAATCCCGAGATGATCGTACCGAGAAGGAGACCAGCGAGGGCGATCGGACCGAGGAGGAAGCCGACCGCGAGCGGTGTGACGACCGCAATGAGGGCCGGCACAGCGAGCTGCTGGAGCGCGGTCAGCGTGACAATGTCGACGCACTTTCCGTAGTCGGGTTTGCCCGTCCCCTCGAGGAGGCCCGCAATCTCCCGGAACTGTCGGCGGATCTCGAAGACCATCTTCTCGGCCGCGACTCCGACCGCGTTCATCAGGAACGAAGTGAAGAGGAACGGAAGCGCCGCACCGATCACCAGCCCAGCCACGACGAGCGGGGTCGAGAGCGTGAGCAGGCCGGTGAAATTGCCCCAGGGCTGACCCCAGTCTTTCGCCGCCGCGAACGTGTACGCCGCGAACAGCGCGAGCGCGGCGAGGACCGCGGATCCGATGGCGTACCCCTTCGTGATCGCCTTGGTCGTGTTCCCCACCGCGTCGAGCGGGTCGGTGATCGCTCGAGCCTCCTCGGGAAGTTTCGCCATCTCGGCGATTCCTCCCGCGTTGTCGGTGATCGGACCGAAGGCGTCGATCGAGATGATCATCCCGGTTACCGACAGCATGCTCGCCGCGGCAAGTCCGATTCCGTAGAGCCCAAAATACGTGTCCGGGCCGTGGCTCGCGGAGAAGCCGTTGTACCAGCCCACCGCCGCGTAGGCGATGAGGGTTCCCCCGACAAGGACGAGCGCCGGCATCCACGCCGACTCGAGCCCCACTGAGAGACCGCTGATGACGGTCGGACCCGCCCCGGCCTGGGACGCCTCGGCGATCTTGTGGACCGGTTTGTACTTCGCGCTCGTGTAATAGTCCGTCACGACCACGATGAGGACCATGACCACCAGGCCCACCGCGGTCGCGACGAAGACCCCGATATTGCCGTCCATGAAGTAGTAGGTGAGCGCGTAGAGCCCCGCGAGGCCGACCGCGGTCGTCGCAGCGAGTCCCTGGTAGAGGGCACCCATGATCGACCCTCCCGGGCGCATCCGCACGAAGAGCGTGCCAACGATCGTCGCGATGATGGCCCACGCGCAGACCAGCAGGGGGAACAGGACCGCGTTCGGAAACACCGAGCCGAGGGGCGAGGCGCCAGGAACGGCCTCGATGAGGAACGCCAGCAGCATCGCGGCGAGAGCGGTGACTACGTAGGTCTCGAACAGGTCCGCGGCCATGCCGGCGCAATCCCCGACGTTATCCCCCACGTTGTCGGCGATGACCCCGGGGTTGCGCGGATCGTCTTCGGGGATGCCGGCTTCGACCTTCCCGACGAGGTCCGTCCCGACGTCCGCGCCCTTGGTGTA
>JASHUP010000043.1 GCA_030039915.1 Thermoplasmata archaeon
CGGTCCTCGGCGGTGTCGATCGACTCGGACGCGGTCCCCAGGATCGGAATTCCCGAGAGGTGCAGGAGCGGTGTCAGGTTCTGGGCGAGCTGGCTCCCGACGCACGTCACGACGCCGTCGAACGACTCGAAGTCGTGGATGTCCCGGACCCGTTCGAGGGTGATCTCCTCGAAGTAGAGCCGGTCCGAGCGGTCGTAGTCCGTCGAGACGGTCTCGGGGTTCGAGTTCAGGACCGCGACCCCCGGGACCCGCTCGGCCTTCAGGCCCTCGACCAGGTTCATCGTCGACCAGTCGAACTCGACGCTCGAGCCGATCCGGTACGGACCCGCGCCGATGACGAGCACCGATCCCTTCGGCATCGGTTTCACGTCGTCCGCGCTGCCCCGGTAGGTGAGGTACAGGTAGTTCGTCCGGGCCGGCCACTCACCGGCCAGGGTGTCGATCATTCGCACCCGGGGCCGGATACCGGCCTCGAGCCGCCGTCGGCGGACCTCCTCCTCGTCGAGCCGCGCGATCCGCCCGACCGCCCGGTCGGAGAGGCCGAGCTCCTTTGCGCGACGAACGAGCGTCGGAGCGAGTCCCGCGCCCCCGGCCTCCGACACCGCGCGGTCGACCGACTCGATCTCCCCCAGCGCGTCCACGAACCAGCGGTCGATCCACGTGACGCGGCTCACTTCCTCGGCGGAGATGCCCGCCCGCAGCGCCTCCAGGACCCGGAAGAGGATCTCGGGGGTCGGGCTCGCGAGGTCGGCGAGGATCTCCTTGCGGCTCCGCACCGAGGGGGGCGGGACGAGGTCGGCCCGCGGGTCGCCCATCCGTACGGCCTTCGAGATCGCCTCGGGGAACGAGGCGCCGATCCCCATCACCTCGCCGACCGACTTCATCGCCGGGCCGAGGCGTCGGTCCGCGCGCTCGAACTTGTCGAGGTCCCAGCGGGGAAGTTTCACGACGACGTAATCGAGCGACGGCTCGAACGCGGCGGTGGTGACGCCGGTAATCCGGTTCTTGAGCTCGGGGAGGGTGTAACCGAGCGCGAGCTTCGCCGCGACGTAGGCGAGCGGATACCCGGTCGCCTTGCTCGCGAGCGCGCTCGAGCGCGAGAGTCGCGCGTTGACCTCGATCGCGTAGTACTCCTCGCTCGTCGGGTCGAGGCAGAACTGGATGTTGCATTCGCCGACGATCCCGCACGCCTCGGCCGCACGGAGCGCCGCTTGCCGCAGCATCTGGTATTCGAAGTCGGTGAGCGTCTGGCTGGGCGCGATGACGACGTTGTCCCCGGTGTGGACCCGCATCCCGAGGACGTTCTCCATGTTGCAGACGGTGAGCGTGTTGCCCTTCGCGTCCCGGACGACCTCGTACTCGAGCTGCTTGAACTCCCCGACGTAGCGCTCGAGGAGGACCTGACCGACCGGGCTCGCCCGCAGCCCGCGGGCGACGACCTCCTTCAGCTCCTCCTTCGTCCGCGCGACCCCGCCTCCCTTGCCCCCGAGGGTGAACGCGACCCGGACCATCACCGGGAATCCGAGGGTCTGCGCCGCGTCGGCCGCCTCCTCGTAGGAGTAGACCGCGCGGCTCGGCAAGGTCGGAACCCGGGCCTTCGACATCGTCCGCACGAACTTCGCGCGGTCCTCGGTGGCCCGGATCCCCGCGAGCGGAGTGCCGAGCACCCGCGTCGACGTGCGGCGGAGGATCCCCTGATCCGAGAGCGCTACCCCGCAGTTGAGCGCGGTCTGGCCCCCGAACGAGAGGAGGATCCCCTCCGGGCGCTCGGCGGCCAGGATCGGCGCCACGAATTCGGGCGTGAGCGGCTGGAAGTAGACGCGTCCGCACTTCGGCGGGTCCGTCTGCAGGGTCGCGATGTTCGGGTTGACGACGACCGCATAGACCCCGTCCTCCTCGAGCGCCTTCAAACACTGGCTCCCCGAGTAGTCGAATTCGCCGGCCTCGCCGATCTTGAGCGCCCCGCTTCCCAGCAGGACGACCTTCGAGGGGAACGTGGGCGTCATCGGGCCCGCTTCACCTTCCGCACGAACCGGTCGAACACGAACCCCGCTTCCTGCGGCCCCGGGTGGCCCTCGGGGTGACCCTGGAGCGCAAGCACGCGCCCGGTCGAATCGCGGAACCCCTCGAGCGTGCCGTCGTCGGGGTTCGTCGCCCACGGCTCGAGGCCGGTGCCGTGGAGCGAGCCCGCGTCCACCGCGTAGCCGTGGTTCTCGCTCATGATCAGCGCGCGGCCGTCCGGAAAATCGATCGTCTTGTTCTGGCCGCGGTGACCGTACTTGAGCTTGAACGTCGTGGCGCCGCGCGCGAGCGCGAGCAGCTGGTGGCCGAGGCAGATGCCGAGGGTCGGGAGCGCCCGCGTCGAGGGACGACGCAGTTCCGCGATGGTCGCCCCGAGCTCGGCCGGGTCGCCGGGGCCGTTCCCCACGAGCAGGCCGCTCACGCGTCGTCCCTCCCACTTCGCCGGGACGGTCGCATCGTACGGGAGACGGAGGACGTCGACCCCCCGGTCGAGGAGTGCTCGGAAGATGCTCGACTTGACTCCGCAGTCGAGGACGGCGACGAGGGCCCCGCCGGAGTGACCGAGGACGGTGGCGTGCTTCGGAGCGACCTCGGCCATGTAGTTCTCTTGCGCGTACCCCGGGGCGTTCGCGATCGCTCGACGCAGGTCGTCGTCCCCCGGGGTCGTCTCCTCCGTCCCCACGTGAAGGACGCCTCGCACGACTCCCTGGGAGCGCAAGTGCTCCGTGAGCAGCCGCGTATCGACCCCTCGGATGCCGGGGATCCCCTCGTCGGCGAGCCACGTGTCGAGTGAGCGGTGGCTCGTCCAGTGACTCGGCGCGGCCGTGCCGCGGATCACCACGCCCCGAACCTGGATCTCCTCGCTCTCGAGCTCGGGCAGACCCCAGCGGTCCCGTCCGCCGGCCCGCGGTACTCCGTAGTTCCCGAGCAACGGGTAGGTGAACGTGAGGATCTGGCCGCGGAACGACGGGTCCGTCAGCGATTCGGGATACCCTACCATCCCGGTCGTGAAGACGACCTCGCCGACCTTGCGGGTCGGCGCGCCCATCCCTTCGCCGTCGAACCGGGTCCCGTCCTCGAGAAAAAGAGTCCCCCGGAGGCGAGCCTCTCCGAGGCGATTCGGCACGGCCTTGAACAACCCGAAAGTTCCCGAGAAAACGGTTCGGCCTTAAGGATTACCGTCGCGAGCGAGAGCGAAACACGCGTTCGCGGTCCGGACGGCGCGGCGAGCCATCAAATCCCCCGACCGGCTGCTCGCCGGGATGCCCGGGTTCCCTCGACTCGCGGAGAGCTACGATATCGTCGTGGTCGGCGGGGGACACGCCGGACTTCAGGCCGCCCTCAAAGGCGCCCTGCTCCAGTACTCGGTCGCGCTCCTCGACCGGGGGCCGAAGTACTCTCGGTCGTACTACGCACCGCACATGCGGAACATCCCGGGGTTCCCGGACGGGGTCTCGGGCCACAAGCTCCTCGACCAGCAGGTCGCCGCGGTCCGGGCCCAGGAGGCTCGACTCGGCTACTTCACGCCCGCGCAGGTGAACGCCGTGACGAGGAGCTCGGACGGATTCACGGTCACGTTCGACTGGCTGAAGCAGACCCGAGAGACGCACAGCCGGGTCGTGGTGCTCGCGATGGGGGTCGTGGATCGGATCCCCCTCGTCGGGGGGAAGTTGGACCCGATCTTTCCGTGGGCGAACCAAGCCATCGTCGACTTCTGCATCCTTTGCGACGGCTGGGACCTCGTCGACCGGTCGGTCGCCGTGATCGGCCACGACGCCTTCGCCGCGCGCACCGTGCTCGACGTCCTGTCGTTCCACCCGAAATCGGTCGAGCTGCTCACGCACGGACGCGCGTACCTCGATGGCGTGCCGGAACCGGATCGTTCGACGCTCGCCGCGACGCTCGACGAACGGCACGTTCCGGTCGTGACGAGCGAGATGGTCGGGTTCGATGGGATACGGGAGAAGGCGTTCGGGGTCCGCTTCGCGGACGGAACGCATCGCACGTACGACCGCGGGTTCAGTGCCCTCGGCTGGTACGACATGCATGACGCGATCCCCCGCTCGCTCGGATGTCGCTTCGACGCGGACGGCTACGTCGTGACGGACGAGGATTGCCGCGCGATCGCGGACGCGAACGGCGCGCCGATCCCGGGGCTCTACTGCGTCGGCGACCAGCGGAACGGATGGAACCAGATCCCCGAGGCCTGGGCGACCGCCGAACGAGCGGTCGTCCACGTCTGGGCGTCGTACCTGTAAGCGCGTCCTAGGGCGTGACCGCCGGCGGCGAAGCGATGTCGAGGTGCTGAGCGAGCTCGAAGAGGTCCTTGGCGATCGCCGAAGCGCCCGCCGCAAGGAACCGATCCTCGCTCATCGTCGATTGGGCAGCTTCGCTCGGGTCGGGCATCACGGCGTAGAAGCGCACGTGCGCTCGCGTCCCGCACTCGGCGTCGATGAGGTGGTCGCCGACGAAGACGGCCCGGTCGACCGGGACGCCCATCTCGTTCAGCAGCATCAGCAGCGCTTCGGGCGACGGTTTCGCCGGACCGGGGGCGCTTCGACTTCGGAGGTACTCGAAGTAGGGAGCCAGCTGGGTGCGCACGAGGGCCTGCCGAGCGAAGAGCTCGGAGCTGCGCGTCAGAAGGCCGATACGAAACCCGCGTTGGGAGAGGGCTTTGAGCAGCTCGGGAGCGCCGGGGCGAGGAACGGTGCGCGGCAGCGCCTCGAGCTCGATCGCGTCGATATGTTTCTGGTACTCGGCTTCGAACCGGTAGATGACTCCGTCCGAGGCGCCCGCGTTCCGAAGCTCGTCGCGTGCGGTCTCCACGGTCTTGTGGATCGGGTCCTGAACCGAAAGATGCCCCGGGGGAACTCCGGAGAGTTCGGCGAGGCGAATCACTTCCTTGCGCATTCGCCCGAAATCGTGGTGGGAGAGGACGAGCGTTCCGTCCAGGTCGAAGACGATTCCGAGCAACGGCTCCAAGAACTTTGGCTGGGACCCTGGGGGCGCCATTTCCCCTCCGTGGCGCTCGGAAAACGGGTCACGGGGCACGTTAAGGGTTTGCTTCGAGCGGCAGTTCCGTCGTTGCGCTCAGGGAGGGAGGTGGTACGCAAGGCCGTACCACGCGCCCTGCTCCTTGTCGAACGTGGTGCCGCACTGGAAGCAGAAGAAGATCCGGTGCGGCGGTTCTTTCGGTTGAAATTCCATCGGCCCGCCGCAGATCGGGCAACACAGCTTCTCGCTGATCTCGGGAAGACCGTGCCAGGAGCCGCGGTGTCGGTCGTAGACGACGCCGTCGTGGCCGCAGACGTACATCGGGAAGGGAACGGTC
>JASHUP010000044.1 GCA_030039915.1 Thermoplasmata archaeon
AACCGAGGTCTCCAGGAGCTTCGAGAGCTCCTCGTCGGATTCGACGGGGAGCCCGCTCCCGTTCGGAGCATCGGAATACGGCTCCGAAAGCCAGGCGGTACGGGGACCGAACGCCCCGTCCGTGAACCCCTTCGTCCCGACGACCCCGAATCGGCCGGGACGGCCGACCGGGGCGAGGTCACGGCGTCGGAGTTCCGAAACCCGAAGGAGCCGCAGGTAGACCCGGACTCGGATGGGGAAGCGGTCGTTGTCGGCCATCTGCCGAAACTCCACGAGCTCCTCGGAAGGGACGTTCATCGAGACGGCCGTCGTGAGACCGAAGGAGGCGAGGAGGCGGAGCGTCTCGCCCAATTCCTCGGGGTCGACGGAGGACGTCCATAGGGGGGATACCCAGCGTACTGCTTCCTCGAAGAGGAGGCCGTTGGGGGTACCGTCCGCGGCGGTTCCGACTCTCCCCTCGCGTTCCTGGGGGCTGCGCGACTCTAAACCGATCGAGGAGAGCACGAAGCTGTTGACGATCGCGGCGTGTCCGCTCGCCTGCAGCACGACCAACGGTCGGTCGTTCACCGCCCGGTCGAGGTCGGTCCGAACCGGCCATCGGCCACCGAGAGAGCGGTCGATGTCGAGCCCCCGACCGACGATCGGCCCCGCGGGACGGGTCGTCGCCCACTCGCGAGCCCGGAGGACAAGGTCGTCGAGGTCTCGGACGTCGGTGAGATTCAGCCCGAGACGGAATCGCGTGAGGTCGCTGAGATGAAGGTGCGTGTCGATGAGCCCGGGCAGCACGAGCCGCCCCCCGAGCGAGATGACCTCCGCGCCGGTCGGGGCCGCTCGTCGGACCTCCTGGTCGCGGCCGACCGCCACGACGGCTCCCTCGTCCACGAGGACGGCCTCGACGTAGCGCCGGCCCGTATAGACCCGACCGCCGGTGAAGACCCGTACTTCGCCCATCGACGGCCCGCCGGGGAGGCCGAGCGGGAGAGAGGTTGAAAGGGTTGGCCGGGGGCCGTCCGGGGGCTCAGACGTCCATGTACCGGTAGAACTCGTAGGGGTGGGGGCGCAGATTGAGCTCGAGCTGCTCCTCGCGCTTCAGCTCGATGTAGGTGTCGAGGAGCGAAGCGGCGAACGCCGGCTTCAGGAAGTCGCGGTCCGACTCGAGGCAATCGAGGGCCTCGCCGAGCGAGCCCGGAAGCTCGCGGATCTGGAGCTCTTTGCGCTTCGCCTTCGAGAGCTTGTAGATGTTCTCGTCGACCGGCGGGGGCGGCTCGATCTTCCGACGGATCCCGTCGAGCCCCGCGAGCGCGAGCGCAGCCTCGGTGAGGTAGATGTTCGCGGCCGAGTCCGGCGTGCGGTACTCGAGGCGCTTCGCCCCCGGTCGCCCCCGGTGGTAGAACGGGACGCGCACGTTCGCGGACCGGTTCGCCTTGCTCCACGCGATGAACACCGGCGCCTCGTACCCCGGAACCAGTCGCCGGTAGGAGTTCGTGAGCGGGTTCGTAATCGCGCACATCGCGCGCGCGTGCTCAAGCAGGCCTCCGATGTAGTACCGGCACGTCTGGCTGAGCTCGGCGTACGGGTCGCTCGGATCGAAGAAGACCGCCTTCCCCTTCGACCAGAGCGACTGGTTCGTGTGCATCCCGATGGCGTTGTCCCCGTAGATCGGCTTCGGCATGAGACAGCCGATCTTGCCGTGCCGCGCCGCGACGTTCCGGATCACGTAGCGCAGGTCCTGGATGTGGTCGCCCATCGGGACAAGGTCGTCGAACCGCAGGTTGATCTCGGACTGGCTCGCGGTAGCCACCTCGTGGTGGTGGGCATCGAGGGTCAGGTGGAAATCGTCGGTGAGGATGTTGCACATTTCGGCGCGCAGCGGGAGCAGGGAGTCGTGGGGGGGCGTGCGGTGGTAGCCTTCCTTGAATCGGACCGTGCCGGTGACCGGGCCTCCGCGCCACGGTGACTCGGAGTGGTCCACGAGGTAGCCCGCGCCGCCCCAGGCGTCCCGCACTCCGGCCGGGGAAGGGATGAGCTCGATCGAGTCGAAGACGAAGAACTCGACCTCCGGCCCCCAGTAGGAGTGGTCGTACCCCGCGTCGGCGAGCACTTGCTCGGTCTTCCGCGCGACGAAGCGCGGGTCGTGGGCGTACGGCTCTTTCGCCCCGCCGATCCGCACGTCACAGATGAACCGGACCGTCCCGCCCGCCTCGGGATTCCAGGGGATCGTGGCGAGCGTCGACGGGTCGGGAAACAGGTTCATGTCCGACTCGAAGATCTCCCGGAAGCCCCGGACCGACGACCCGTCCAGCTTGGGCACTCCGGACGCGAACGATTCCTCGGTGAGGGTGAACGCCGGGACGTCGACCTGGTTGAATCCGCCGAACACGTCCGTGTAGAACAGCTGCACCCATCGGACCCTGTCCGCCTTCAGCTTCTCGAGAACCGCTGCTACCGCCGACCCTTCCTTCTTCGCTCGTGGGGATGGCACTTGCCTACCTCCGGGGACACCGAGCGAGGGAGGCTACATGAATGCTCTTGCGCGAAAACTGGACAGTCGTCCACATTATGAATGAACATCTTTAATTCCACCCTAATTATTCAAGTAGCATGCACCGAACGTCCACGCTCGACGAGCTCGACCGGTCGATCCTCGAGGAGCTGAACGTCGACGCCCGTCGCAGCCATCGCGAGATCGCGCACCGGCTCAAGGTCTCGCCGACGACGGTGAGCGCCCGGGTGGCTCGACTCGAGAGCCAGGGCGTGATCCGCGGCTACGTCCCGTTGCTCGACGACGAGCAGCTCGGCTGGGAGCTCTGGGCCGCGATCGGCATCCGGATCTCGAAGGGAAAACTCCGCGAAGTGGAAGAGCGCCTCGCGCGCGACGCGCGAGCGTATGCGATCTACGACGTCACCGGCGAGAACGACGCGCTCCTCATCGGACGGTTCCGCGACCGACGCGACCTCGACGGGTTCGTGAAGCACGCCCTCCAGGACCCGTTCCTCGAGCGGACGAACACCCAGGTTGTCCTGAACCGGGTCAAGGAGGACCGGCGCGTCCCCGTTTCCCGCCGGACGGCCGCACACGTGCCGACCGCGTGACGCGGGTCCCTCCCGCTCCGCCCCTCGCTTGAGAAACGCCTAAGAGGGCCCGGCTCCCCATACGGAGCGAGGATCGGCCATGGACTGGGGGATGGCGAATCGCATGCACCGGATGTTCTCGCCGGCGAGCGGAAACTCGCTGATGCTCGCGGTCGACCACGGCTACTTCATGGGGCCGA
>JASHUP010000045.1 GCA_030039915.1 Thermoplasmata archaeon
AAGCGGAAGCGCCTTCGGTCAAGGCGCGCTTCGACGAGTGGAACCGCCAGGCCGAGGAGGTCGGGCGCCGGGTGCGGGAAGCGTTCGAAAAGAGCTTCGCGCCGCAGCAGGAGCTGCTCGAGCTGTGGGTGAAGCCCCTAGTGCCGGAGAATGCCACGACCTCCGAGCGGAACCAGGAGATGCTCGGGCTCGTCCAAAAACTTTGGTCGGGCCTGACGATCGACCTCAGCCAGCGCCTCCTGGAGGCGATGCAGCCGGAGAAGTCGTTCGACGAGTTCGTCCGGTCGCAGGATGAGGCCACGAGGCAGTTCACCGAAAACTTCCAGAAGCTCACCCGGCTGTACTTTACCAGCCCGGGGTTCGTCGCGGCGTTCGGAAAATCGCTCGACTCTTCGCTCGACCTTCAGAAGAATCTCCAGGACTCGGACGAGTTCTTCCGCCGGGTCACGGGACTTCCGACCCGGCGAGAGATCAGCGAGCTCAACCAGGCGGTCCGCAACCTGTCGGAACAGGTCTCCCGCCTCAACGGGAAACGCTCGTAGACACCGTCTCGGGGCGGAGATATAAGGCGCGAAGCCTCCCCTTTCCGGCCGTATGGCCGGGAGCGCTCGTCCGTCCACGTCTCCGCTCGCCGAGCCTCCGGGGTCCGGGGATTTCCCGGCGCAGCTCGCGGGGTTCGCGACCAAGCTCCGAAGGGCCTGGGAGCTCGCGCTCTTTCCTCCCAAGATCACGGTCGGCCAGACTCCGAGCGACGTGATCTTCGAGGACGGGCGAATGCGCGTCCTCCACTACCGGCGGCCGCCAGCGGTCCCCGCCGGCCACCGGCCCCCGGTGTTGTGCGTCTACGCCCTCATCAACAAGCCGTACATCATGGACCTGCAGCCCGGGCTTTCCGTCGTCGAGAGCCTTCTCGCTCGGGGCCTCGACGTCTACCTGATCGACTGGGGGACACCCAACATGCTCGATCAGGACCTGAGGATCCACGACTACGTCAACGGCTACGTGGACGACGCCGTCGAAGCGACGAAGCGCGTTGCCAACGTCGACCAGATCCACGTCCTCGGCTATTGCATGGGCGGGACATTCTCGACGATGTACACCGCGCGCCATCCTCAGAACGTTCGGACCCTGGCTCTCATGGCGGCCCCACTGGATTTCGCCACCAACTCGAGCTTCCTCAACGTCTGGGCCAAGGCGCCCGGCTTCGACGCATGGAAGGTCGCTCGGTCGTACGGGTTGATTCCGGCGGATTTCTTCAACTCCGCCTTCTCGATGCTCGATCCCCTGCGGACGAACTACCTCAAGTTCCAGACCTTGCTCGAACGCCTCGATGACCGGCCGTTCGTGGAGAACTTCCTCCGTATGGAGCTGTGGAACATGGACGGGATTCCCATGGCCGGCCCGACGTACGCGGAGTTCATCGACAAGGGCTACCAGCGGAATCTGCTCGTGCAGGGCGGCTGGCGTTTGGACGGCGACCGGGAGCCGGTCGACCTTGGCCAGATCACGATGCCGATAGCCACCATCGTTGGTCTCAAGGACAATCTGGTCCCGCCCGAATCCACGGAAGGCGTGCTAGCGCACGTGGGTTCGAAGGATATCCAGAAGTTTGAACACCCTTCCGGTCACATCGGACTTTCCACGAGTCGCAGTGCCCACCAGGAGCTCTGGCCACGGTTTGCGGAGTGGGTTCGGGCTCACGATGCCGTTCCCCTTCCAACAGCCGGGCGGCGAAAGAAGCGCTCCGCCGCGACGACAGCGAACGGCCCCCGACGCCCGAAGGTTCGGTAGGGCGCAATGAATTCGACTGCCGGCGGAAGTGGTGGAGCGGCCGGGGGACTCCCCGACACCTCTCGAACTCCGCTGGTTCTGCGCGATCAGCACGGTCCGGTGGCCGTGCTGACGCTCAACAACCCCCCGTTGAACGTGCTCACGACCCCGCTCCTCGACGAGCTCCGCGCCCGGTTGCTCGACGCGAGAGCGGACCGGAACGTCCGCGCGCTCGTGATCACGGGCTCGGGGGAGCGTGCCTTCTCGGGCGGAGCGAACGTCCGGGAGATGCTCCCGATGTCCCGGGCGGAGGCGGCCCGTCACTCTGCCAAGGGTCAATCACTGTACAACCTCCTCGAGACCGCCCCGTTTCCGGTGATCGCCGCCGTGAGGGGTTTTTGCATCGGCGGCGGCTGCGAAATGGTGCAGGCGTGCGACTTCATCGTTGCGAGCCCCGACGCTCAGTTCGGGCAACCCGAGATCAACATCGGCGTGATTCCGGGGTGGGGCGGGTCGCGACGGCTCCCTCGGATCATCGGTCCGGTCCGCGCGCGGCGCTGGATCATGACGGGCGAGCGGGTCGGGGCCGCCCAGGCGCTCGCGGACGGATTCCTCGACCAGATCGTCCCCGCGCCCGACCTCCTCGCTACGGCGGTCAGCTTCGGTACGTTCCTCGCTCAGAAGTCCCCGGACGCGCTCTCGGCGGCCAAGTACCTCATCAACCGGTCGATCGACCCGTCTCGGGATCCGGGCCTCGCCGAGGAGCGCAAGGTCTGGGGCGCGCTCTTTGAGACGGCGGGGCAACAGGAAGGGATGGGAGCGTTTCTCGAAAAGCGACCGGCGTCATTCTCCGCAGAACGTAGTCCGGTCGAGACGAGCCACCTTCGGCCGTGGGAATCAACGCCGGGTCCATCTCCGACGAGGACGCCCCATCGGCGCCCGAGTCGTAGGCGCCCCGCCGCGGCGCTACGACGCAGAAAAGCCCGATAGACTCCCCGCGTTCCGTTCGACGCGGGCCAGAGGGAGAGGGTTCCCGGCCCAGGAACTTGCATCCCTGGGCCGGCGGCCCGTCAGTTCCCTGACGGGCCGGCCAGGTCGTGGTAGTAAGCCCCTTTCCGTTTCGGGCAGCATTCGACTGCGCGCTCTCCTCGACGGTCGCGGAAACGCGTCATCCCGTCTGTCAGGGCTTGCTCCCGGGGAGACGGCCGTTTCACCATATCCCAACGGATCCTCCGACGCACCGTCTTCACCGTGCCGTTGGGCTGTGTCGTTTCTGCTCCGGAGCTCAGACTCTCGCCTGTCGGGCTCCCGCCCGACCCCGTGTTTCCCGGAGAGGGGACTTTCCTCAGCAGCCGGCCGTCGCCGGCACGGACCACCGTCAGCTGCCCTCCACCTCCTGGTGGCAGAACGACCGCCCCGCGGACGAAAAAGCCTCCGGTCGTCGAAGGGCGCCCGACCGGTCGGGCGAAGACCGAATAACCCACGCGCGGTCCCCCCTTCGATGCCTGGATCCGAGCGGACGCAGCCCGGCGGGACGCCGCTGCGGCCGGATGCGCGCCCGGCGCTGATGCCGTGTCTCTTGCTTCGGGGGGGCCAGGTCTGCGTTCCGGGTCCGGAAGGTCCCGTCGTCGCGAGGACCCCCGGTGGGTCGGCCTTCGACCCGTTCGATGTGGTCGACCGGTTGTCCACCGATTACTCGATGCTCTATCTCGTGGACCTCGACGGCGTCGAGCACGGTGACCCGCAGCTCGACTACTTGCAGGAGATCTCCCGCGACATGACGCTGTGGGTCGATGGGGGGGTTCGCGTGGCCGACCAGGCGATCGATATCCTAGTAACGGGAGCACGAAGGGCCGTCCTCTCGAGTGCGTACTTGCACGGGCCCCGCCAGCTGAAGCGCGCCTGGAGACTTTCTACCGAGCTCGTCTTCGAGCTCGAGTTCGACTCCGGCACGCTTGCGCTCGCCGATGGCGGCTGGGGGGCGACGGATCCGGTGGAACTCGCTCGCGTCGTCCGGGAGATCGGGCCGGACCACCTGATCGTCTCACCACGGGAGACCGACCCGGATTGGTCGATGGTCGGTCGGATCGCCGACGGCGGACCGACGTGGGTCGACGGGTCGTTCAGTCTCGCGGACCAAGGCCGGCTAGCGAGCGCGCACGCGGCGGGTGGTATTTTCCATATCGATGAGCTCCTGAAACATTGGGATGAGACTCCGCTTTCCAATTCTCCATCGGAAGCCAGCCGCACTCCCGCGCGCGATGATGACAGCTAGAACCAGCTGAACGCTGATGAGTAATGGGCGGGCTGAGCGCACGGGATCTCGGGGCGGCGGACGGTTCTGATTCCCGCCTCCCCGCCCGGGGAATGACCCATCTTGCCCCGATCGGTACCCGTCCACCTCAAGGTTTTTGGGGAGGGAGCGGCGGATTCGTCACCCGGGCCCATGACGGACGAAGACGAGAGACCGGGATTTCGAGAACATCTACGCGAGATGCGAGAAGCGATCGGAGGGATAGGGAAGGACGTCGAAATCGGGGTGACCGACGCGCCGCGGCTCGCAAAGGAAGGGACCAAGAATGCGATCGCACGGGCCGCCGGAATTCGACGGACGCCGATGCGGGAATGGTCCGAACCGGATTCCGAACCTCCGGCGTAGCCGCGAGGCGTACGTCGCCGCCTAAGCGCTCACCGCCTGCGCCGACGCGATCGCTCGGTCGCTTGTCGGGAAAAGACTTGCCAGTTCTGCGCGGCAGGCTACTAACTTCGAGTGTGATGGCCCCATCTCCACCACCACCCGCATGGA
>JASHUP010000001.1 GCA_030039915.1 Thermoplasmata archaeon
GTGCGCGCTCGCCGGCTACCCCGTGACGCTCGAGGACGTGAACGAGGAGTTGACGCGCCGAGGGGTCGCGAACGCAACCCGGGCGCTGGACCACGCCGTTCAGCGGGGAAAGGTCGGACCGGGGGACCGGGAAGCCGCGCTCACGCGCATCGACATCGCGATCGGGCTGAGGCGAGCGGGCTCGGCCCAGATCGTCATCGAGGCTGCCCCCGAGGACCTCGCGCTCAAACGGAAGATCTTCGCGGAGCTCGAGCCGGCGACCCACCCGGACGCGCTCCTCGCCACCAACACCTCCTCCCTGCCGATCACCGCGATCGGGCAGGAGCTGAAGGACCCCGGTCGATTGGTCGGCGTCCATTTCTTCAATCCGGTTCTCCAGATGCCGCTCGTCGAGATCATCCCGGGTCACACCACCCGTCCCGAGTACGTCGAGCGCGCGACGACGTTCGCCCAGAGTCTGGGAAAGACGGTCGTCGCCTCGCGGGACACTCCCGGGTTCGTGACGACCCGGGCCATGGCGGTCCTCGTGAACGAGGCGGCGTGGATGCTGTACGAGGGAGTGGCGACGAAGGAGGATATCGACACCGCCTACAAGCTCGGCTTTCACCATCCGATGGGCCCCTTCGAGCTGGTGGACCTCGTCGGGATCGATACGGCGGTCGCGATCCTCGACGTCCTTTGGGATGGGTTTCGAGATAGCCGCTACCGCGCCTGTCCGCTCCTTCGCACGATGGTCTCCGCGAAGAAGCTAGGACGTAAGACAGGCGAGGGCTTCTACCGGTACCCGTCCGGGCCGACGGGTCGCTCATGAGCTCGATCGCAGACGCCGAGGACCTGGTCGTCCTCGTCATCGTCGCCTTCGTCCCCGCGCTCATCTACCTCTCCTGGGTCCGCCGGACCGAGCGATACGGGCGGGAGGCGTGGGGTCCGCTCCTTCGGGCGTTCTTCTACGGGGCGCTGTTCGCGACGTTCGTCGCGGCGATCTTGGAGGCGGTCATCGTCTACGCGGGCACTGCGGTCAGCACGACCTATCCCGCCCCCGAGTTCGTCTTCCTGAACGGCAACTCCAACGCGGGCGCGCTCTTCCTCGTCCTCGTCATCGCCCCGTTCATCGAGGAGGCGCTGAAGGCCTCGGGGGTCGTCTCCTTCGGGTCCCGGTTCAAGCAGGTCGCCGATGGACCGGTCTTCGGTGCGTCGGTCGGGCTCGGGTTCGGTTTCTTCGAGACCTTCCTCTACGGCCTCGGCGCGTATCTCGTGGGAGGGCTCGCCGCCGGCATCGTCCTCATCCTGATCCGCTCCGTCTCGAGCGTGCTCCTGCACGGGAGCTCGACCGGGATGTTCGGCTACGGCTACGCCCGGTCGAAATTCCGCATCAGTGGCCCGGGGACCGGCTCGTACTATCTGGTCGCGGTGGGCATGCACGCGACCTTCAACCTGCTCGCCTCGCTCGCCGCGATCCTGACGATCGTCGGCGTTTCGGGCTTCGCGACCGACGCGGCGAGCTATCTCGCGCTGTTCGCGGCGATCTTCTTCGCCTTCTGGGCGATCGAGCACGTTCGGTCGATCATCCAGACCGCGGACTATCCTGCGCTGCTCACGGGGGCGCCGCGGTTCACGAACCCGAGCCGACCGAAGCCCCCCCGGCCGAGCTAGGGTGCTCTACCGAGCACCGGCCCGGTCGCGGGTCCTATGGCCCCGGAGGTGGCGCGTCCGCCTTCCGTTGCCAGGCGGCCTCGCCGATCGAGCGGTAGACGCTCTCCATCTCGTCCGAGGTCGGCGCCTCCCCTGCCTGTCCCACGTCCCGGATCCGCGCCTTCTTGAGCAGCCAGTAGTGGATCCGCCAGGTCTTGCCGCGGGAGACGGTCGCGTCCTCCTCCTCGCTCGTGAGGAGCCCCTCCTCCTCGAGCTGGTAGAATCGGTCCCGGTCCTCGCTCGAAAGCTTGTTGTCGAGCACGGTGTCGTCCGCACCGAAGTAGCCGAGCACCATGCGTGCGACGGGTCGGGCCTCGGGGGCGGGCATCTTGCCGCGGGCCACGAGGGTCCGCTCGATCGCCCGGATCATCTCGGCCTCGGTGATCGAGGACATGCCTAGCTCCTCGGCTACGGCCATGCCGAGGATAAAGTTCTCCGGGCACCCGCATCGGACGTCGGCGAACTTTTGTGGACCCGTCCGGTCGCCGCGCGGTGAGCGACGCCCCCGTCTTCGAGGTCTCGGATGCCGTCCGGGCGACAGCCGAGCGCGCCGCCGGTCGGGGGCTCTGTCGGGAGTGCTTCGGCCGCCTCTTCGGTCGCCTCGGTCACGGCCTCACCAACCCCGAGCGGGCGGATCGGCTCGCGATCCGTCTCGGCGTCTCGGTCGGTGAGGAATCCCCCGAGTGTCCGGTCTGCGGGGGCCTCTTCGGGCGACTCTCCACGTGGGTCGACCGGTGCCTTCGGGCCGCGGACGGTTTCGAGTGGCAGCGGTTCACCTGCGGGTCGCGCTGGGAGCCCGAACGGCTCGCCCGCGAGGAAGCGCTCTGGATCGAGGTCGGGTCGGAGTGGGGCGAGAGCGCCCGATCCGCGTTCAATCGCGAGCTCGGAAAGAAGGTGGAGGCGAGGACCGGGGCTTCCGGCGTGACCGACCGGCCGGACGTGGTATTCCTCGCCGACGTCCCCGTGGGACGCGTCGAGCTGACCGTGCTACCGGTCTACTACCGGGGGCGCTACCGTAAGCTCGACCGGACGTTGCCCCAGACCCGGTGGCCGTGTCGTCGCTGCCGCGGACGGGGTTGCGATACCTGCGGGGGAACCGGAAAGACCTACCCGACGAGCGTCGAGGAACTCATCGCCGCGCCGTTCCTGAGCGCGACCGGCGCCGAGGGGAGCCGGTTCCACGGGATGGGTCGTGAGGATATCGACGCCCGG
>JASHUP010000046.1 GCA_030039915.1 Thermoplasmata archaeon
ACCCAAACGAACGAAACGAAGAACGCGAGGGGGCTCAGCAACAGGGCGATCCCGACGCTTCGAGCGGTGACCCCCGGGACCCCACGGAAGACAGCGAGCCGGGTGACGATTGCGGAGAGTCCCAGCAGGGCGACCGCGTTGAAGACTTTGAGCGTGAACGTGGCCCACGCGAGGCCGTACCCGCTCAGAGCGTAGACGCCGAACGCCGGTAACGTCGGCAGGAAGAGCCCCGGGGGCGCGGGAAACGGGATGATGGAGTAGGGGTTGCGCCCGACCACGAGGTAGCTCGCCGCCCGGAGGAAGATCTCGAGGTTGTTCTGGTCCTCAAATCGCAGCACCGACGCGAAGACGAGAACGAACGCGAGAAAGCAAAGTTCGAGAACGTGCGCTCCCGCCCAGCGAAGCACTCGCGCGAACGCGGTGGGGCGCGGCGATTGATCGCGAGTCGGTGATTCGATCGTCGGATCCTCCACCCAAGGGTTCTCGAGCGCACGGAAGGACGGCCAACGGCACGCCGCTTCCGAGCGG
The DNA here is from genome assembly GCA_030039915.1 of Thermoplasmata archaeon. The sequence goes on from JASHUP010000046.1 coordinate 529, forward strand.
ATCTTACATTCTTCACGGGGCAGTCACTACCATCGTATGGAATTTCCGTGAGCAGTCAGCGGCTCCGGTCCGGGGAAATACTGGTCGAATTCCGGGGCGGCCCCGGCGCGGTCAGGGTCCGGTTCGCCTGCCCACCAACGTCGACTATTTGGGGTGGCCAACCAGGCGAGTCAGAACCGGACTGGCTTTTCCGAGCTTTCGTCGGGGGTTATACACAATTGCCCGTTTCGAAAGGTTAATCCCCGTCGCCGTCGTTTTTAAGTTACATCGCCGGGCGGTGCCACGCCGGCCAGCGTGGTGACACCGACCGGCGAACGGGTACCTGGGAGGATGCCACCGAGAGCGTAACATGCTGTTCTCCGCACGTGAGCGGATCTGTCCGGGTCCCGTGTTCGCGCATCGAGCGCTCGCCGTGCTACGTCGTTCTGAGAGACTACGAGGGGTGGGATGAAGCCGGGCATCCCGCGTCGGGCTCGACGCGCCATTGGGTTCGCCATCCTCGTATCGGCCGTCATGCTGGGCTCCGCCGTCTTCTCCTCGCTCGGAGTGAATCCGACTCTCGCATCTTCCGTAGGGAGTACGAGTTCGACCCCGGCATCCCCAGGTCCCACATCCACGATCCTGCCGTCTCCGTCGTCCACGGTAGTCTATCAGGGGCAAACAACAACCGTCTCGATGCTACTTCCCAGTTCAGGGACACCTCCGTACGTCTGGCAATGGTTATACAGCACGAATGGAGGATTGACGTATCTCGCGGCGACCTCCGCGCAGTGCCTCTCCCCGAGCGGTTCGGGCGGGCTCCCGGGAACCACGGTCACCTGCCCGTTCGCCACGACGGTCCTGACGCCGACCGGCAGCTATCTTTTCGAATTGAAGGTCACCGACAGCGCGTCGACCCCCGAGTCCGTGACGACGCCCGCCTCTTCGGGCGTGACGGTGGAGCCCGGGACAGCGGCAACCCCCACTTCGACCGGCGACGTCACGGCGACTTCCGCCGGGTCCCGAGTCGGCTCTCCAAGCACGGAGACGCTTCCCGCCTCGGACCTGTCTGCCTCGATGATTCCCACTCAAGCGCCGGCGAAGGCCATTCACGATGATCCCTCCTCGGACGGGGCCGCTGACGAGGCTTCCTGCACGACCTCGTGCCAAACCGCAGGGGCCTGGTTCGCGCTGACGACGACTCCTTCGAGCTCCGGCGACCTGCTCATCCTGGTCATCACGGATTCTGGGGAGTCGTCCGGACCCCTCATCCCCGCCGATGTCACCGACAGCGCCGGGTCCACTTGGCAGCTGGTTACCACGGGCGGCAACGCTTGGAACGGCACGGGCAACGACTCGTATGTGTTCTATGCGACGGACGCGCGCGCGGGGCTCGACACGGTCACCGTGGACACCTCCGCGGGCAGCTCGGCCACGGCGACGAGCGCCACTTCCATTCTGTTCGCACTCCAGAACGCGGCCGGCATCGATACGTCATCATTCGGAGCAGGGGAGTCGACCTCCGCGTCCGCATCCGTTACCACATCTCAGCCCGGAGAGACGATACTGGGCATCGTCTCGAGCGACAGCGGGGAGACGTTCACCCCGGACTCTGGGTACCAACAGATCGGGACAACGGTCGACGACGGAACGGGCACGACCACCTTCGTCGAGTCTGGCCCAGCGCCGACGGCCGGAAGCTACTCTCCTTCACCCACACTCTTGCCTTCCGCGAACTGGGGGGAGCTCGCTCTCGCGATCCAAGGGACCGCCGCTCTGACGTTCACGCCTTCCAGAGGGGACGTCGGGGGGACGGTGACCTTGGACGGCTCCGGATTCACCCCCACGGACACAGTCACGCCCATCATCGGAGGGACAGACTACGCATGCACGAGCGGCGGCACCGTAGGAACCGACGGCTCGTTTTCCTGTGTGGTCGTGATTCCAACGGTCACTCCGGGAGACTACAGTATCGCGGTTTCCACCACGGATGACGGCACCGTCACCGCCGCGGGAACATTCTCGATCCACGCCGACCCGACGGTCAGCGTCGCTCCCTCGGGGCCGTTTGTCTACGATGCCGGGCAGACCGCCACCTCGCTGACCGCCTCCGTGACGTACTCGGGACCGAACACGGCGTCGGTCGAATGGTACAGCTCCGCCTCCTCTTCGTGCAGCTCCTCGTCGACGAATACCGGGACCTCGGGTGATTCGTTCTCACCATCCACGTCGACCCCCGGAACGACCTACTTCTGCGCGGTCGTCTCGGATAGTGGGGTGGCGGGATATTCGTCAGCCTCGAACGCCGTCGAAGTGACGGTGCATACGGCGCTCATCGTGCCGACGCCGACTCCGGGGTCACAGACGGTGGACCGGGGTCAGACGGCCACGATCACGGGAACGGCGCCCACGACGGGAACAAATCCCTACACCTACCAGTGGCTGGAGGAAGCCCCCGGGGCCTCCTCCTACTCGGACGCGGCCGACTGCGCGTCTCCGACAACGTTGACGTGCAGCTTCCTCACCATCGGGTCGACCCCGACCGGAACGTACAGCTTCGAGCTCGAGGTGACGGACAGCGCGACGACGCACAGTGTGGTCGACTCCTCTGCCCTCACCGTCACGGTGAACACGGCGCTCGGATCGGTCAACGCTCCCACGGTCTCCTCGGCATCGATTGACCAGGGGCAATCGGTGACCGCGGC
>JASHUP010000047.1 GCA_030039915.1 Thermoplasmata archaeon
TGGCGACGGAAACGGATGTTCGCGCGTACCGCCTGGTAGGCCTCGAAATTCGAGACCGAGCTCACCTCGAGCCAGCGCTCACTTCCCGGTGCCCAGAGCTCGAGATCGTAGCATTTCGCGGCCTTCTCGGAGAGGTCGCCCGTGCAGAGACTCACGGTGCGGAACGGCAGATCGAGCCGGCGGAGGACCTCCTCGCACTCCGCGCGCAGCTCCTCGAGCGCGTCGTACGACGCTTCGGGCGTTGTGAACTGCACCAGCTCGACCTTGTCGAATTGGTGGACCCGAGCGATCCCTCGGGTCTCGACTCCGTGGCTGCCGGCCTCGCGCCGGAAACACGGCGTGTAGGCGACGAGCCGGAGCGGCAGGTCCTCGGCGAGCAGGACCTCGTCCCGAAAGAGGTTCGTCACCGGGACCTCGGCGGTCGGTGCGAGCCAGAGGTCGTCGGTCTTGACCTGGTAGGAGTCCTCGGCGAACTTCGGGAGCTGGCCCGTTCCGACCATCGACTCGCTGCGGATGAGGATCGGGGGAGCGACCTCGAGGTACCCGCGCGACCGGTGCAGCTCGCGCATGAACCGGATGAGCGCATGCTCGAGTCGAGCGAGGTCCCCCCAGAGGACGTAGAAACCCTCTCCCGCGACCTTCACGCCCCGCTCCTCGTCGAGCAGGTTCAGCGCGTGACCGACCTCGTAGTGCGGCTTCGGCGAGGACGGCGCCGAGCGTCGGGGAGAGAACCGCGCCACCTCCACGTTCCCGCTCGCATCCGTGCCCCGGGGAACGCTCGAGTGCGGGGTCTGCGGCAGCAGCAGGAGCCCCTCTCGGATCTGCGCGTCGAGGGTGGTCGTGCGGGATTCGAGATCTCGAATGCGGTCCCGCAGTTCGCCGAGTCGGCCCCGGTCGGCGGACGCCGAGGCGTCCGCACCCTGACGGGCGCCGCGGTTTCGTTCCGCTCGCAGTCGGTTGACCTCCTCCCCGGCCGCCCGACGCTCCCGGTCGAGCGCGAGCAGTCGGTCGACTTCGCCCGGCTCTCGGCCGCGAGCGACGAGTCCCGCCCGGATCGCGTCGGCCGATTCCCGCACGTAGCTCATCGGGTACATCGGCCCGTCGCGGACCGAGTTGCCCACCATAACCCTTCTCGTACCGCCTCCACGCTCGCGGACCCAACCGTTCGCCTCAGGCGCAATCTTTACCGGCCGGGAGCGTGTTCGGTGCGCGGAGGGCCCGTGAGCGACATCTTGCTCGGGACGAGCGGATGGGATTACCCGGAGTGGGTCGGTCGCGTCTACCCGCCCCGCGGGGCCAGCGACAAGCTCCGCTACTACGCGGGTCTCTTCCCGATCGTCGAAGTCAACTCGACGTTCTACCGACTCCCTCCGCCCTCCGTGGCGTCATCGTGGGTCCGCCGAACTCCGGCCGGCTTCCGCTTCGCGGCGAAGTTCCCGCAGACCATCACCCACGACCTTCGCCTCGTGCGTACGGACGAGGAGCTCGCTCGGTTCCTCGCGGTGCTGAAGCCGCTGCGGGACGCGGGGAAATTCGCCGCCGCGCTGCTCCAGCTTCCTCCGTCGCTCCCGTTCGAACCGGCGACCGTGCGTCACTTCTACGAGACGCTTCCGCGCGACCTCCCGGTCGCCGTCGAATTTCGCGAACGATCCTGGCTCGTCCGGGAATCGACCGACCTGCTGCGCGAGTTCGGGCTCGCCTACGTGACCGTGGACGGCCCCCACCTCCCCGCGTCGCTCGAGGTGACCGCGCCATTCGCCTACATCCGCTGGCACGGCCACGGGAGCCCGCTCTGGTACGACTACACGTACTCGGCTCCCGAGCTCACCGCCTGGGTGCCCCGGGTCCGCTCGCTCACCGAGAAGGTCGCGACCGTCTACGGCTTCTTCAACAACCACTTCCGCGGGGACGCCGCGGTGAACTGCCGCACGCTCTCCGAGGAACTCGGGCTTTCTCCGCCGAGCCGACGGGGACGGTTGGATACCTAGTCCGTCCCACGCCCCAGCGCTCGGCCGGCGGCCCCGGGCTCCCCCGATCCGGTGAGGAGCTCGGTGGACGGCGCCGTGCCCGAGCTGCACGCGGTATTGTTGACGGTGGCGGTGCTGAGGACCTGACCGGTGATCGGATCGACCGTCGCGTTGAACTCGGACCCGGTCCCGGTCGCCGTCGAGCTCAGCGTGCAGGTGCTGTACACGATCGCCCACTCGAGCGGCAGGTTCACCGAGTCGCCGTGCACCCCTCCGATGAGCGCGAAGACCGCCGAAGCGTTCGGATGGGCGGAGAGATACCCCTGCGCCGCCGGCTCGACGTCTTTCGCCGCTTGAGAGCTATCGATCGCGTTCCCCGGTACGGTGTCGAACGCCACGGCGACGATGATCGCACACTCGATACCGGTGAGCGTCGCGACGACCGTTCCGTGTCCGTTGACGACCGAAACGAGCGCGACGGCGTCGGTGGAATTCTTGTAGGCGAACGCCCACGCCGGGGATTCTCCCAACGACCGATTTCCGCTGTACGCCGGTACGCTGAGCCCACTCAGCGGGGTCAGCGTGGTCACGGTACAGTACGAGCTCAGCGTCCCGAGGAAGCTCGTGTTCGTCGGCGCGGTCTCGGACGTGGGCGAGTCGAGGCCCACCGCGAAGAGCAACGTCCAGCCCCCGCCTTCGAAGCCTCCGACCGCGCCGTCGGCGACCGGATGCGCCCCGGAGTAGGTGAGGATCGGTGCGCCCGCCACCGATCCCGGGCCGACGAGCGTAGGCCCGACGAGGAGCACGACCAGAAACACCGCGACGGCGACCGTGATGCCCGCTCCGAAGTAGAGCATCGTCCGGTCCCGGCGAGGGAGCACGGGCGGTGGGGAGGACGAGGAAGACGTCGACACGAGCACCTCTCCCTGAGAGATAGTAGTACGCCGGCCGCGTGCGATAAGTCTTGTTCCCTGCCGAAGAGTCGCCTCCCGAACGGGTTCGCCCCCGGCGTCCGAGGTTCGCCCGGGTCGGTGAAACCCCTCGTTCTCGGGCCTGTTTCAACGCCTCCCGAGCCGCCGCTTTAGAGCGCCCCGGCCGGTCTTCTTCGCGGATCGATCGATGATGGTCGACGCACTCCTTACCGAGCCCGAGCCCGCGCTCGGGCCGGACGACCTCCTCGTCGAGGAGGCCGTCCGACCCGAGCCGCGGCACCCGTTCCCGTCGTCTCCGCCGGTCCAGCCGAAACTCGCCCCGCACTCGCGGCGGGTCCGCGCGGCTCCGCTGCTTCCGCCGGAGCCGGCGCTCTTTCCCTGGCTCGCGCGCCGGTTCGCTCCCGGTGAGGCGACCGTTTGGACCGGCCCTTCGGTCGCCCTCGAGCCGGTCCTCGAGCTCCTCTACGCCGGCAACGCACTCGCCCGTGGCCGGATCTCGCTCCTGGAGGGCGCGAACCGCTTCCATCCGTACCGCATCGGAGAGCTCGGCCGTGCGCTCGGAGTCGATGCGACGGAGACGTTGCGCCGGATCCGTCTTGCCCGCGCGTTCACCGCCTACCAGATGGTCGCGCTCGTCGACGGGTGGGCCCGGGAGGTCCGTCGCCGCCCGCCGACCCTGCTCGTCGGCCACGAACTCCCCGCGCTCTTTCAGGACGCGGAGATCCCCGACGAGGAGCGCGGAGCCCTGCTCGGCCACGTCGCCCGGACGCTCGCCGCGATCGCCCGGGACGTGCACCTTCCGCTCCTGCTCACGCTCGACCCGAGCGGGTTCGAGCGGTTCCGTGCGCTCGCCGACGAGGGACCGCCCTGGTCGGACCTCGTCACGTTCGCCCGGGGCCCCGGAACCCTGCGGATGCACGCGTTCCGGGACGACGCCCGGGTCGCGCTCATGCCCCGCCCGGCCCATCAGACCGGCATGGAAGCGTTCGGCGGAGAGTTCGCCGAGGAGGTGATCGCATGGGACGTACCGCACCGACCTACCGCCAGGCGCTCGAGGAGCGGATGAAGCGCTGGGACGAGTTCGCGCGACTCCTCACGAGCCCCGAGGAACGCGCCGCGTTCGAGATGGTCCGTACCGGAGCCCGTCGCTACGCCGCGCAAGCGACCTACGTCGGGAGCCCGGACCTGTTGGAGTCGATCCTCCTCTCCGTGCTCACGGACCTCGCGGTCCGCGTCCGGGCCGAGCCGTCCGCGCCTCCGCCCCGTCGGTAGCGAGCGATCGATGGCGGGCGCGGCATCGGCGCTACCGCCGGACGGTTGGCTCCTCGACATCACCGAGAGCGACGACGGACGCTCGGTCGTCCTCTGGGTGAAGGACCGGCGGACCGGCCGCGTGCGACGGACCGCGGTCGAGTATCGCCCTCCGTTCCTCGTCGCGGGGACGCGGAACGACCTCGCGCTCCTCGCCCGTCGCCTCACCGACCACCCCGACGTCGATTCGGTGGCGCTCGGCTCCGGTCGCCCGTCGCTCTACGACCGTCGCCACCGGCCGGTGCTCTCGGTCGTTCCCGCCCGCAACCCCGCCCGTCGCACCCTCGCGCGGAGCGTGGACGCGCTCGGGGGCTACGAGCGGTTCTCGCTCTACGACGTCGACCTCGGTCCTCCGCAGCTCTACCATCTGGCCCACGCGCTCTACCCGTTCGCGCCCGTGGTCGGTCGGGCGCCCGGGCTCACGGCGACCGAACCTCCCGAGACGATCGACTACGCTCCTCCGCCGCTCTCCACCGCGCGGCTCGAGGTCCATCTCGTCGGGGAGCGACGGGGCCGCATCCCTCCGCCGGACGGTCGGGTCGGGCGGGTTCGCTTGGGCGACGTGACGATCGAGGGCCCCGAGGAGGACCTCCTGCGCGCGCTCGTGGACGAGCTCGCTCGTACCGACCCGGACGTCCTCCTCACCGAGGGCGGAGACTCGTTCGACCTCCCCTGGCTCTACCGACGCGCGGCCGCCTGCGGGCTCTCCCCCGACGAGTTCCCCCTCGGCCGCGAGCGCGTCCCGTTCCGGCCGAGCCGCCCGGCCCGCTCGTTCGAGTCGTACGGCCGCATCCTCTACCGGTCCGCGTCGTACCCGCTCCCCGGACGGTTCCACGTCGATCGGGAGAACTCGTTCCTCTACCACGACGCCGAGGTCGCGGGGCTCGTCGACGCGGCCCGGCTCTCGCGGCTCTCGCTCGCGACGGTCGTCCGCCAATCGCCGGGGACGTGCTTCACCGCGATGGAGATGGCCCATGCCCTCGAGCTCGGGGCGCACGTGCCCTGGAAGAAGAACCGACCCGAGGGGTTCCGACGGGCCGACCACCTGGTCGCGGCCGACCGGGGGGGCGTGATCTTCCTTCCGCCGGTCGGGGTCCACGACCACGTCGACGAGTTCGACTTCGCGAGCCTCTTTCCGAGCATCATGGTCTCGAAGAACCTCTCCGCGGAGACGCTCGAGTGCCGGTGCTGCCCCGAAAGCCCGCTCCGCGCTCCGGGTCTCGGCTATCGGTCGTGCACGCGTCGGGTCGGGCTGATCCCGCGCACCCTCCGTCCGCTCGTCGAGCGTCGGCTCGCCTACAAGGCGGCGCTCCGGCGGCCCGGGGTCGCACCGGAGGAGGCGGTGCGGCTTCGGCGTCGGGTGAAGATGCTCAAGTGGATCCTCGTGACCGCGTTCGGCTACCAAGGGTACCGCAACGCCCGGTTCGGTCGGATCGAGTGCCACGAGGCGATCAACGCCTACGCGCGCGACCTCATCGCGCGGCTCGTTCCCGAGTCGGAGCGCTCCGGCTACTCGGTCGTCCACGGGATCGTCGACTCGCTCTGGCTCCGGCCGAACGACCCGGCCCATCCGCCGGACCCTCAGGCGTTCGCCGCGCGGGT
>JASHUP010000002.1 GCA_030039915.1 Thermoplasmata archaeon
TCGACCGCCGATTTCACGCTCGCGGGCAGGGCCTCCGCCCCGTCCCCCGCGCCCGCGTAGGGAGCCAGCTCCCGGTAGAGCTCCCGGAGCCGCGACGACACCTCGGGCGGCGGGCGGTAGAACGTGTGGCCGGAGGTCGGCTCGATGAGACGCATGAGCATGCGGCCGACGGTCGTCTTCCCGCATCCCGACTCTCCGACGAGCCCGACGGTCTCTCCCGAATGCACCGAGAGCGAGACGCCGTCGACGGCCCGAACATCCCCGATGTGCGACGAGAACAGTCCGCCTCGGATGGGGAAGTACTTGCGGAGGTTGTACGCCGCGAGCACCACTTCCGAACCGTTCTCCGTGCCGAGGGCGGCCGACATGGAAGCCCCTACACGACCACGGGAGGCCCGTGGTACAGGAAGCAGGCGACGTGATGGGAGTTTCCTTCGTCCGTGAGGGGAGGCCGGCTCTCCCGGCAGATCGGCATCGCGAACGCGCAGCGGGGGTGGAACCGGCACCCGGTGGGCGGGTTCAGCAGGTTCGGCACCGACCCGGGGATGGAGGAGAGGTGTCGGGTCGGCTGGTCCATGCGCGGGACCGACGCGAGGAGTCCCTGCGCGTAGGGGTGGAGCGGGCGGGTGAACAGCTCCCGGACGGGCGCCATCTCGACGACCTGGCCCGCGTACATCACGGCGACGCGGTCGGCGACCTCGGCGATGACCGCGAGGTCGTGAGTGATCAGCAGGATCGCGGTTCCGACGCGGTGGCGCAGCTCGCGCATCAGCTCGAGGATCTGGGCCTGGACGGTGACGTCGAGCGCCGTCGTGGGCTCGTCGGCGAGAAGGACGTCGGGGTTGCTGATGAGCGCCATCGCGATCATGACGCGCTGCACCATGCCTCCCGACAGCTCGAACGGGTACCCCTTCGCGATCTGCACGGGGTTCGCGATCTGAACGCCTTCGAGCGCCCGGACGACCCTCCAGAAGACCTCGTCCTGGATCGGTCGGCGGGCCCGTCGCTTGATCCCGGGGAGTCCGAGCCACCAGCTTCTCAGTCGGATTCCGCTGCGGGCACCGCGGTTTCGCCGCACGCGAAGGCGGTGGAGCTTGCCTTCGCGCATCTCGTCCATGTGGATCGCCCGGAGCTCCCCGTCCAGCTGGGCGAGTCGCAGCTGTTCTCGAACGTAGGAGCGTTGGATCCCTGAGAGATGGAACCGGCGGCTCGCCTTGCGGATCTCCGCGATGATCCGGTCGCGGCCACCCGAGGCACCGAGCTCGCGGGCGCGATAATAGGACTCTTGGGCGAACGTCGGCGCTCCCACGATCCGCGCGAGGTCGGCGGAGAGCTTCCTCAAGGTCGGTAGGTCACCCGCGACGGCGGCATCCGCGGCTCGTTCCACGACTGCTCGGAACTCCGCCTCCTTGGTTGCGGCCTCGGCGGGGGTCGGGGGGGCCTCGGGAGACGGCACCGACTCGCCGGAGGACCCGGGGCCGGCGACGGGGGTCGACGGCTGGATCTTCGAGGGCTGCGGTCGACCCGAGCCCGGACTGATCTTGAGGAGGCCGGAGAGCAGCTCGATCCCTTGGTGGAGCAGGACCGCTTCTCCGACCTGGTCGGCGATCGAGAAGATCGGGTTCATCGCCTGTCCCGGCTCCTGGAAGATCATCGAGATCCCCCCGCCCCGGACCGCCGAGAGCCGTCCTTGGGCCGCCTTCACGCGCCGGAACTTGAGGCGCACTTTGACCCGGTTGGAACCCTTGACGGGCTTGAACGTCGCCTCCTTATCGAGGCCCCACAAGAGGTTGACCCCGCGGAACAACACCGTCCCGCTGACCACGCGGCCCGGCGGTTCGGGGATGAGGCGAGTGATCGAGAACGCCGTCACCGACTTTCCGCAGCCGGTCTCTCCGACCATTCCGAGGGTCTCTCCCCTCCGAAGCTTGAACGAGACTCCCTCGAGCGCGCGCACGACGCCGTCGTACGTGTAGAAGTACGTCGTCAGATTCCGCACATCGAGCACGACCGGGCTCAGCGCGGCCGCGTCGGTCGACGGCGGAGTCACGGTCTCGGGCACCGGAATCTGGGTCAGCCGGGAGGAGTCGTCGGAGGACTGGCCCGGAGAAATAACGGCGGAACTCAACTTACCTCCGAAGGCGTGGGTCGAGCGCGTCGCGGAGCCCGTCCGCAACGAAGTTCACGCTGATCGCCCAGAGGAAGAGCGCGAGTCCTGGGAAGAGCACCTGCCACCACGGGATCGAGCAGAGCGACCCGCCCGAGATCTGGCACTGCTCGAAGAGGGAGGGCAGAAGCTCGGTCGACGCGGCCGCGATCGACCCCCATTCGGGGATCAGCGGCGCGGGGAAGATGACGAAGCCCAGGTAGGCGATGGCGGCCAGGAGAAGGGGAACCGTCCCGACGTCGAGGGACATTTGAATGAAGACGGGGAACATGCTGTTGGGGATGATGTGCTTGCGTAAGATCCGCCCCCTTCCCGCTCCGCTCGCTTTCGCGGCCTCGACGTATTTTTGCTCCCGGGTGACGAGCGTCTGACCTCGAACGATACGAGTATAGAACGGCCACCATGTCGCGATAAACGCGCCGGTGATTAAGATCACCGTGTTGTCAAAGCCCCCGAACCCCGCCGTCTTTCCGACCACGATGATCACGATGACGAGCAGGAGGCCCGGGATCGAGAGGAACACGTCCGTGATGCGCATGATCGCCTCGTCAACTGCTCCGCCGCTGTACCCCGAGACCGCGCCAAGGACCATCCCGGACATCGCCCCGGTGATGACGACGGCGAGGGAGATCCCGATCGACCAGTCGGTCCCTTTCACGAGACCGTCGTAGAGATTGAAGAAGACGTTCGTGTCCACTTCGGTCCCTCCCGTGGGAGAGACGAGAGAACCGAACGGAAGCGGACCGGGATTGAAACTACTCGGATTAAACGTGGGAGCGATGAAATTGCTGAACCCCGCCGGTGTGGCATAGCACCCCGGTCCCGGCGCCGCGCTCCCCGTCGTGTAGGTGCAGATGACGGGGTAACCGGCCGCGCAATCGCCCGGAGGGGGGAGCCCCTCGGTCGCACAGTACGTCGTGAGCGACTGCGCGGGGGCGTTGTAGACATACCCGTAGATGAAGGCGATCGCGAAGAACGCAACGATGATCAGACCGACCATCGCGAGGGAATTCCGTCGCAGGAAGTACCACGT
>JASHUP010000048.1 GCA_030039915.1 Thermoplasmata archaeon
ACCACGCCGTTCGAGATGGTCGAGTTCAAGTTCCTCGTTCGGCTCCCGATCTTCGTCGCCCGACAGTTCATCCGGCATCGCACCGCCTCGGTGAACGAGTACTCGGCCCGGTTCAGCGTCGTTCCGGACGAGTATGAGATCCCCGAGGCGGACGAGGTTCGCCACCAATCGACCCGCAACCGTCAGGGACGCGGAGACCCGCTCTCTCCGGACGTCGTGGACCGGTTCCGAACGGACCTCGAACGGATCTCCAAAGAGGCGTACAGCGCCTACACGCAGGCGCTGGACGATGGCGTCGCCCGGGAGACCGCCCGGCTCCTGCTGCCGGTCGCGTACTACACTCAGTGGTACTGGAAGGCCAACCTATGGAACGTCCTGCACTTTCTCTCGCTGCGCCTTGACCCGCATGCGCAGGAGGAGATCCGCCTCTACGCCGCCGAAATGGCCAAGATCGTCCGCCTGGTCACGCCAGTGGCCTACGAGGCGTTCGAGGACTTCTCGCTCTCCGGCGTCCCGTTGAGTCGACGGGAACAGGTCGCGGTCCGGGAGATGCTGAAGGGCAAGACGGCAGAGGCCGCGTGCCAGGAGGCCGGTCTCCCGCTGACGCGGGAGGACGGAAAACCGATGACGAGCGGAGAGGGGGTCGAGTTCCTCGACAAACTCACCCGCATCCGGGCTCCCGGTTAGGCCGGTCAACCGTATACCGCCCGGACCGTTGGCGCGCGCATGGCCGCGGCTCCGGTCCACGGGATCTTCCTCGATAACCAGACTCTCCCGCTCGAGGGGCGAGCGGTCTCCGACGTGGTCGACCCGGCGGATGGGTCGATTGCCGGTCGCGTGGCGCGCGCGACGAAGGAGGACGCGAAGGCGGCCGTCGAGTCGGCGGCGAAGGCACAACCCGGGTGGGAAGCGATCGGAGCGGCCGCCCGGGCGAAAGTGCTCCTGCGGGCCGCCGAGCGACTGCGCGCCCGCGCCGAGGAGCTCGCCGTCCTCGTCACGCACGAAATGGGGAAGGTTCTCTACGAGAGCCGTTCCGAAGTCGCCGGTGCCGTCGACAATCTGGAGTACTACCCTTCGTTCGCCCGCACCCTGACGGGAGAGGAGGTCGCGGGCCTGCCCACGGGCGAGTCGCTGCGCCTGCTGTGGGTGCCCCGCGGAGTCGTGGTGGCGATCACGCCGTGGAACTTCCCCGCCGCCACCGTGACCCGCAAGATCGCCCCGGCGCTTGTCGGCGGAAACACGATGGTCCTCAAGCCCTCCAGCAATACGCCGCTCTCCTCGCTCCTGATCGCCGAGACCCTCCGCGACGCCGGGCTTCCTCCGGGCGTCCTCAACGTGGTGCCCGGACCCGGCAGCGAACTCGGCCCGGCGCTCATCCAGCACCCGAACTGCTCGACGGTCACGCTCACCGGTTCTACGGCGAGCGGAGTCGAGGTGCTGAAGCTCGCGGCTCCCGGCGTCGTGAAGTGCCTCCTGGAACTCGGCGGCAAGGCCCCGGTGCTCGTCCACCGCGATGCCGACCTCGAATGGGCCGCCCGTGCGACCGTCTGGGCGCGGTACTGGAACGCGGGCCAGGCGTGCATCGCCGCCGAGCGCTGCTACGTCGACCGGTCCGTGGCCGACGCCTTCGAGCAGAAGATCACCGCGCTCGTGCGCGCGTTGCGGGTCGGCCCTGGGTCCAGGCCGGGCGTCGATATGGGTCCGCTCTTCTCGATCGGCGCGCGGGACGCGGTCTCGAAAGACGTCGACGCGGCGGTCGCGGAAGGCGCGAAGGTCGTGACGGGGGGCCGCGCGCCCCCCGACCCCGCGCTCGCGCGCGGGGCGTTCTACCTTCCGACCGTCCTGGGAGAAGTCACCGAAGCGAACCCCGTCGCCCGGGAGGAGATCTTCGGCCCGGTCCTCCCGTTGTTGACGTATCGGGACTGGGACGAGGCGATCGCCCGCGCGAACTCGAGTCGCTACGGCCTCTCGAGCTACGTCTTCACGCGAGACCTGTCGCTGGCCGAGAAGGCCGCGCGGGAGCTCAAGTTCGGCGAGACGTACATCAACCGGGTCGGGCCCGAGACGCCCCAGGGCTACCACGCCGGATTCCGCCAGAGCGGGCTCGGCGGAGAGGGAACGGCGTGGGGCTACCGGGACTACCTCCAGCTCAAGACCGTCTACGTCGACTGGTCGGACCCCCACCGGGCGAGCTACTTTCCGCCGTACCCCGATTGAGCGAAGCCCCTACCAATCCGACGTGGAGGTCCATGACGTTCGTTCCCGTCGGGCCGGTCCGGACGAGTTGGCCGAGACCGTCGAGCGCCGCATACGCGTCGTGACGGGCGAGCGCGCGGGAGAGGTCGATCCCGCGGCGCTCCGCCTCCCCTTGGGTCATGCCGTCGACCCATGCTCCCGCCGCGTCCGTCGGGCCGTCGATCCCATCGGTGCCGGCCGATAGGACGGCCGCGGGGCGACCCGCGAGGATTCTCGCCGAGGCCAAGGCGAACTCCTGGTTTCGTCCGCCGCGGCCGGGTCGAGGACCGAGGCGAACGGTCGTTTCTCCTCCGGCGAGGAGCGCGCGCGGACGCGCGCTGCCGGCCGAAACGAGCCGGCGAGCGAATCGCTCCGCTGCGGGGCGGGTGTCGCCGGTGATCGCCCGGGCGACCACCTGGGTCGGATAGCCGATCTCTCTCGCCTTTCGGGCAGCGGCCTGCACTGCGTGCCGGTTCGAGCCGACCAGGACGAACGGAGCCGACCGGAAGCGAGGATCCCCGGGTTTCGGGGTTTCCGAGATGCGGCCTCGCGCTCCCTCCTCGAGATGCCGGAGAACGCGTGGGGGCAACCGCCCCGAAAGGCGGTAGCGGGCCACGCGCGAGAGCGACGTGCGGAACGTGGACGGGTCCGGAACCGTGGGCCCGGAGGCGATGTCCTCCGGGGCATCGCCGACCACATCCGAGAGCGCGAGCGTGGCAAAACGCCCCGAAGGAACGGCGGCGGCGAGCTGTCCACCTTTGACGCGGGAGAGATGGCGCCGGACGGCGTTCATCGATCCGATCGGCGCTCCGGAGGCGAGCAAGAGCTCCGTGGTACTGGCGATATCGGAGTTCGTGAGGGATCCGGCCGGAACCTCCGCGACGGCCGATCCCCCGCCCGAGACGAGGAAGAGGACGAGGTCCATCGGCCCGGACCGTGCGACGAAGTCGAGCAGGCGTTCCCCGGCCCGGAAACTTCCGGCCCCGGGGACCGGGTGCTCCCCGAACACGACGGGCATTCGCGAGCGCGTCTCGGGATAGCCCCGGGGGGTGACGCCCAGACCCTCCACCCCGGGGCCCACTGCGGTCGCGGCCGCATCCAGCATCGCCCCCGCGGCCTTGCCGAGGGCGACGATTCGAATCGAGCCGTGGGGATCGAGCGAGAGGATGCTTCTCCCGGCGCGGAGACCCCCTCGGTGACGCGCAAGGTTCGCCCGGACCGCTCGGGCCGGGTCGACCGCGGCGATTCCGGCGCGGAAGATCCGTCGTGCGTCAGAAGCGAGGGTCATCGCCGCCTTCGAGAGTGAACCCCGGGCGCGGCCGAAACTCCCGAACCGGGCCGGCAAACCGGCCGGGCAGCACCGAGCGGAGCCCATCGACCTCCCGGTCCGAACCGTCCCCCACCGCGAGCAGCGCGGCGAGTCGAGACGCCGCGCCCCCGGCGCGCATCACTCCGAACCCGTTGAACCCCGTGATCGCGAATAGTCCGTCGGCGCCGGGGACGGGGCCGATGAGCGGTCGACGGTCCGGAGTGGATACACAGACGCCGGCCCACGCCCGGACGAGCTCCGCATCCGACCAACCGGGAAAGCGACTTCCAAAGCTCTCCGCGAGATGAGCGACGAACCGTTCATCGCTGGCCCAGGAGGCCCGGTCGGGGTCGACCTCCACCAGCTCCGTGCCGTCCCCGGCGAGGATCCGGCCCTTCGCCTCGGGCCGCACGTAGACGTCGAGGTCGATGTCATGGACCGAGGGGAAGAGCCGCAGCTCGGCGACCGAGGGGCGGAGCACTGCGGCTTGGGTTCGATACGGGCTGAGCGGCAACGGATGCCCGACGGACGCGAGCAGGTGCTTGGACCAGGCGCCCGCCGCAACGACCGCGCGCCGTGCGTGCGTCGTCCGACCGGCCGCTTCGAGAACCCAGTGGCCATCGCGGAAGGAGAATCGACCGAGGGGGGAACCGAGGAGGAACTCGACCCCGGCTTGACGGGCGTTCTCGGCGTAGATCTCTCCGATCGAGCTCGGGGTCACGACCGCGTCGTCGGGGCTCCAGATCGCTCCCAACACGTCGTCGAAGCGGCCCCAGGGGACCCGCGCGGAGAGGGTCGAGGCATCGAGCGAGGACACCGGCACCGACCAGCTTCGGAGGCGCTCCGCCGCTGCTTCGAGCACCGGGACGGCCCCGGCGTCCTTCGTCCAGCGTGCGAAGCCGTTGACCGAGAACGCTGACGGATCCCATCGGGCCGCGAGTTCCGCATACTCGGCTCTCGATTCGCGGACCACTTCGACGTCCCAACGGTCCCACAGCTGTTCGGTGACCACTCCGGCCGCCCGTCCGGTCGCCCCGGCACCCGGTGTCTGAGGGTCGAACACGACCACGCGACCGACCGAACGCCGAGCGAGGTGGTAAGCGAGGGCGCATCCGGCGATGCCCGCACCAAGAACGAGCACGTCGGCCGGCCGGTCGGGCACGAACGCCCCGAGCGCGCGGGGGCGTTAATACTGCGGCTTCGCCCGCTGGTAGGCGTCGCGCAGCGCCTGAGTGTCCACGTGCGTGTAGATCTGGGTCGTGGCGACCGACGCGTGCCCGAGGAGCTTCTGGATGTAGCGGATATCGCACCCTCGGGAGAGCAGCGCGGTCGCGAGCGTGTGACGGAGCATGTGCGGAGTGACCCGACGGGGGATCCCGGCGTTCTGCGCCGCGCGGCGGACGATCCGTTCGATCGTGACCGGGCCGACCGGGAAGAGACGCGGGGTCGCTTCGCCCGCGAGCGTC
Source organism: Thermoplasmata archaeon (assembly GCA_030039915.1). Next base: position 5,011 of record JASHUP010000048.1, read on the forward strand.
CGGTCCGTGAGATACCGATCGACGGCGGCGCGCGTCCGGTCCTCGAGGACGACCTCTCGATCCTTGTCGCCTTTTCCCGAGCGGACGTGCAGGACGTTCCGCTCGAACTCGAGGTCCTCGACCAGAAGGTGGCTCAGCTCGCTCACACGGAGGCCGCAGAAGGCGAGCACGTGGACGATCGCGCTGTCGCGCGGGGACTCCTTCACGACGTCGAGCAGCCGATGCATCTCCTCCTCCGCGAGATACCGGGGGAGGCGCTCCGGGCGCCGCGGCGGTTCGAGTTGGTCCGCGATCGCGAACCCGAAGCTTCGGAAAAGGCACGTCAGCCCCCGAACGGTGGTGTACACCGAGTTCTTCGAGTAGTGCCGCTGAAGGACGAGATACTCCCGGAACGCTTCGAGATCGTGCAGCGTGACCTCGTCGAGCGGTTTTTGCGCGAAGCTAAGGAACGTACGGGCGATGTGCCCGTATTGTTTCACGGTGCACGGGCTCCGTTCCTGAGCCTGGAGCATCCGCTGGAATCGACCGACGAGGTCGACCACGCTGAACTCGCCCGCCGACGGCACACGGGGGGGCGTCGGTCCGCGCCGCGGGGTGTGATTCGACCCGGGAATCGAGGCCGGAGTTGCCATCGCGGGAGGTTGGCGGAAGTTCGCCTAATAATCGTATGCGCGGAATGGAACAGCGCCGGTCGCTCGTTCCTCAAATAGACGGGCTCCGTGGCGGTCGTCGTGCAGTGCTCTCGGTGTGACTCGGCGGCGGTCGTCGACCAGCCGTACCGCGGTGCCCACCTCTGCGGTCCCCACTTCCGGGAGTCCGTCGACGAGCGCGTCCGGCGCGAAATGCACCGCCAGCTCCCCCGGTTCGGCCGAGGGACGGTGGCGGTCGCCCTCTCCGGGGGCAAGGATAGCGGTGTCGCGCTGTCGCTCGCCCATCGGTACTTCCGGCGGCGTCCGACGGTGCGCCTGGTCGCGGTGAGCGTCGACGAGGGGATCGCCGGTTACCGGTCCGGGACCCTCGCCGCCGCGCGTGCCCTCACCGAGACGCTCGGGGTCGACCATCGCGTGATCTCGGCCGAGGAGGCGATCGGCACCACCACCGACCGCACCGCGGCCACCCTGCCCGAGACGATCCCGTGCTCGTTCTGCGGGGTATGGCGGCGCCAGCTGCTCAACCGGGCCGCCCGGGACGTGGGCGCGGATGCTCTCGTACTGGGGTTCAACCTCGACGACCTCGCTCAGACGGTGCTCATGAACCTCGTGCGAGGAGACCTCGACCGACTCGTTCGGATGGCACCGCACCGGGTCCGCCAGCCGGGCTTGGTGCCCCGGGTCGCCCCCCTCGCGCTCGTTCCCGAGCGAGAGGTGTTTCTCTACGCACGGCTCGCCCGCATCCCGTTCGACCACGGAGAGTGCCCGCATGCCGGACGGGCGGCCCGGAACCTCTACCGAGAGCTCGTCTGGCGGCTCGAGGAGGCTCAGCCGGGCACGCGCCAATCGCTGTTGCGGACCCACGAGCGGCTCGTCTCGCAGTTCCTGAAAGCCGAGGGCCCCCTCGCGGCTCCCGACCGATGCCGTGCGTGCGGGGAGCCCGCCACGACCGAGCTCTGTCGGGCGTGCGAGTACCTCGAGATCGCCCGGACGCTCCCGTCGACCCCGGAGGCGTCATGAACGGCGCCGAACCGGCTCCGTCGGAGAGCGACCCGCGGGCGTCGGTCCAGAAACGGGTGTTCGTGGTCGGCGC
>JASHUP010000049.1 GCA_030039915.1 Thermoplasmata archaeon
CGGGGCGGTCACACGCCTATCCCAGCATGGTCGAGTACGAGTCCGATGACCTCTTCCCGTTCCCTCGCGACCGGGTCTGGAAGCTCCTCCAGGACCACTTCGACGACTCCCTCATCGGCCGGATCCACCCGCTGATCAAGCAGCAGCGTACCGTGTCTCGGACGGGAGACCTCACGGTCGTCGAGCGAACGATCGACGCGCGGGGAAAGCTCCTGAAGTCCGAGTGGCGGATCACGGCCCGCCCTCCGGAGAGCTACCGATGGGAGATCCTGACGAGCCAGGGACCGTACTCGCCGGGCAGCTGGATGGAGAGCACGTTCGCCGAGGAAGGAGCGGGCACCCGGATCCGGGCCCGCGGAAGCCTGCGCATCAGCGTGCTTCCCTTCTTCCTCCCCCAGCGGCCCACGATCGCCCGGGTGATGGACTCGATCGACGAAGAGGACCGGAAGTACCTCCGCTCGTGAACTGGGTAGGCCCCCGTCTCCGTCGGGCCGCCCAGAACCACCGTTATCTCGGTACCGCGATTCGCTGCGAGCGATGGTCACGACGATCGATCTGATGGACTTCGTGCACGAGCTCCGCGAGGAGTTCTTCGAGTGCGCGGCGGGCCTCGGATGGGAGGAATTCTCGAAGGACCGGGGTACGAGCATGCTCTCGTTCCGCGACGTGTTCCTCCACCTGGCCTACGTGGAGGAGCAGCACGTCACCGAGTTCTGCGAGGGCCGACCGACCCCGTGGATGGCCGAGGTGATGAAGATCCCGAAGGACCGGTTCCTCACGATCGAGGCCGTCCGGGAACGTCTCCAAAAGGTGCGCGCGATGGGGGACGAACGATTCCCCGGGTGGAACACTCCCGAGGAGCTGGCCAAGCCCGCGGTCTGGGTCGCCTCGAAGAAGTATCCCCTCAAGCTGACGCGGGATTCCGCGCTCGCCCAGTGCCTCACCGAACACCTTCTGCATCTTGGCGAGGTGGAAGCCATGCTCTGGCAGATGGACGTCGAACCGCCGTCCACGTTCTGGATCATGCGGCGAGTGCTCCGCGGGAAGTGGCCTCCGCCGAAGGAACTACTGTACATGGGCAAGGTTCTGGGCGGGGAACGGAAGGCCCCGAGGCGAACGCCCCGCGATCGGGGCGCGCGCCGGCGCCCGTCGCGCCGGAAGCCGGCTCGTCCCGGCCGGGCGGCTTCCGCCTCTGGATAACGCGGTTACCGGTCGATCCGGCGTTCGAAGAAGAGCGCCCCGGGCGCCGGGTGGGGCCAATACTCGGGGATCGGTCGGAATCCCAGCTTTTGATAGAACTGGATGGCCGCGTACATCGTCGGGAGGGTATCGACGCGGATGCGTTCGAAACGGAGCTCGGACGCGCGATCGACCAGCGCCTGCGTCAGGATCGGCCCGAACCCCGGCCCCCGGTGGTCCTCCCGCACGTAGATCCGCTTGATCTCCCCCACCTGCGAGTCGAGCCCTCTCAGGGAACCGCAGGCGACCACGTCGCCGTCCTTGAAGGCCAGGATGACGTCCCCTCGAGGAGGATCGTACTCGCCGGGCAGCCCGGCGATCTGACGATCGATCTCCTGGAGGCCGGCGGTCACGCGAGGGGCGGCCGCGGGGTCGGGATCCCGATGTTCGGCGACCCACTGCCGGTAGTCCTGGAACAGTCGGCGCACGGTGTCGAGCTCCGTGGGCCAGTCGACGCGACGGAGGGTCGTGGTGGCGTAGTCGGCGGCGGTCGGGTGCTTTCGACTCATGGACTCGCGTAGCCTCCGTACTTCGGGTACCCTCAGCTCGCCCTCGAAAGGACGGTCCGTGCCCGAAGAGTGATCATTTTGCTCGGCCGACCCACCGTCTCGAAGGAGAGGGGGGTGGGGCGCTTCGAGGGATGCTCGGCGAACCACCGGGCCCCCTCCGGATCGGGGTCGGTCTGGTCCGCGTCGAGGATCCATCGCCCGTCGTTCCGCCGCTTCGACTTGAGTTGGTCGAGAGCGAACCGGAGCCGTCGGTCGTCGCCGTAGCCGAGCGTCGTCAGCACGTCGAGCCCTACGAGGAGGTCGTAGTAGTAGTGCGTCGGCCAGTGGAATCGGAACCAGGGCTCGTAGCGGTCTCCCTGGACGTAGAGTTCGCGCTCGAGGTAGTACTCCGCGGCCCGCTCGACGCAGTCTTGCATCGCCGGACTCCACTTCGATCGTGGGTAGGCGGCGAAGGCACTCAGCCCCTCCCAGGCATCGAGGGTACGGCTCGGTGCCGGAGCGTCCCGGTTCCAGCGACAGGTCCAGCCCCCCTTCGGATGGGAGGTCCGCACCAGGAATTCGAGTGTTTTCCGGATGCGGGGATCGTCGTCGTATCCGAAGCGAATCAGCGCGCGCGCCATTCCGGCGGTGTAGCAGTGGTGTCCCTTCCCGTTCCCGAGACCGCCGACCCCGCCGCCCTGGAGCGGCGAATTGGCCATCCAGAATTCGCACGACGCCCGCACCTCGGGATTCGTCCGGCTCGCTCCGAGATCGGAGAGAGCGAGCATCGTCCAGTTGGTTCCGAGGAACCTCGGCTCCAT
>JASHUP010000050.1 GCA_030039915.1 Thermoplasmata archaeon
CTCACTTCTACAAAGTGAAATCTGGGCTTCGACCTCGAAAATTTCCCGTCATCGGAACGGAAGTCGGTGCACCAGTCGTAGACGTATCGGAGGGGGGCGTCGACGACCTTCGTGAACACCCCGGAGTGGGTGGCGAATATTCGACGCCTTTCCTCGGGCATTGGACGTACCAGTGACGCACGGGTTCAATGCGCGATAATCGTTGCGGCAACCGATTCCGAGAGGCAAGCCTGTGGTGACATGACTTGGACGGGGCCGCATCTCAAGAGCACTTCCACGACCTCGATCGAGGCCGTGTCGTGCTCGGTTTCGAGAGGCTGCCAACACTCCTACACGCGCCGCAGGCTAGCTCGGAGGACGGGCAATCTACGGTGCCCGAACACCGTGCCGGGGCGCTCGTCACGACGAGGCCCTGCCCCGAACGTGTGGAGCGACTAAGATCCTGCGACCCATGCTCTGCCCATGAATCGGCCCGGACCTCCCGAGAGAACGTGGAGGGCCCTCGCCATGTTCCGGGCACGCGCCTCGGCAGACCGCAGGCGAACGAAGTAGCGGACGATCTCCTTCTGACGGCTCGGAGGAAGAGCTCTCCAGCCTTCGCGCGCCCGAGGATGTGCCGTCAGCGCCGCCGTAAACCATCGAGGCGCGGGGTGTTGAGGGCCCCCTCGATACTCGGTGTCGAACGCGACTTCTACCCGAACTGTATCCCCGACACTCGCCCCGCTGGCATTTCGCATCGCGCCGTGCAAGTAGAGGTAGAAGCTCCCGTCGCCCACCGGCATCAAGTTCGCACGCCAAGGGGGGCCAGGTCGCCCGTTCAGGATGACGACGACGGGCAGCGGCTTCCGCCAGCCAGCTTGGATCGAGCGCGCACGCGAACGGCTCACGTGAATGTAGGGGTTGACACCACGGAGCTCTACCACCGACGTGAATGAGACGGTCATGGGGCGCACCGCCCGCTCGGGACAAAGACGGCTATTAGATTCCCGGGGAGAGCTATCACTCAGGCGGCGTCACCGCGAGGGTGGAAGATTTTCGTAGGCGGATGGTTGCATTGCCGCTTACGACCAGTGCCTCCTAGCACTTGTTTCGTCAACCCGCGAGTTGCAGGTCGATTTTTAGATTCTCTTCCACAATCGGTTGGGTGAATGACTGTCGCAACATCCACGCGCGCGGGAGCAATCTGAAAGTCTCTCCGTCGATGTTGTAATTCGCCCGCGCGGCGGCGTTGGTCGCCGACGGCTTTGGGTGCAGCGCAACGCCTTGACCCTTCGGCGGAATTGCCGAGGAAATCCTCGCGAACTCTCGACTTTGGACTAGAGTTCGGACTTCGTCGTAGTCCCTTTTTAGATCTTTCAAGGTTGACTCCGATGGCAGCCAGAGGAAAGGCCGACGGATGTACCACTCGTCCGGCTGCCGCGGATTGAACTTGACTATCGGTACAAAGAGAACCGCTCGCAGCTTGTGGTACGGAGCGGACTCCGACCAGTCAGTCTTCGCGAGATCACTATAGTTCAGCTGGGTGACTTTGGTTGGCTCCAAGACTTTCAGATGCTTTCCAACCGGAATGGTTTTCACCTCGATCCCGAGAGACGAGATGTCGGGCTCAGGCGCGTTTCCAACATCTGAGCCGACAAGGTCGTTAACGAGCCTTCCAGCCCACCCCTTGTTGTGTGTCGCGTCACCCTTCCATGGACGATGATAGTACGCGCCGAGCTCCCCGAATGGGACGCCGACCATCTGATCCAGACGATGCAAGAGCTCCTTGACGGTCTGTTTAGTCTTCATGGTGTGTGCAATTGCGAGTTTCACCCAGTATAGAACGCCGCACCTAGACGGCGAGAACGGGACCCGGCTGTCTTTTCTCCGCGCGTCTTCCTTCGAACAAGTCAGGCATCCGTGAAGAAGGCCACGTTCGCTTGGGGGCGCATTCTGAACCGGTTGGATCGGTTCTACGACCACGGTAGTTGGAGGACTCCGGTCATGAGAGAGCGTGGAGGCGATCCTTTCCGAGTGCTGGTATCTACGATTCTTTCCCACCAGACTCGGGACGAGGTTACTGAACGTGTCGCCAAGCGATTACTCTCTGTCTATCCGACTGCGAAGAGCATGTCTCGCGCGAACGTCGCTGAAGTCTCTGCTCTGATCCGAGAAGTCGGTCTCGCGGAGTCAAAGGCTCGGGGTCTGCACGAGACTGCCCTCCGCATCGCTGAGGACTTCCGCGGGGTCGTTCCTTCTGACGAGAAGTCACTATTGTCCCTGCCGTTAGTGGGCAGCAAGACCGCGAATGCGGTACGAGTGTTTGGATTCGGAATTCCGGCTATCCCGGCTGACATTCACATTCATCGCGTGGCAAACCGACTGGGCGCGGTCTCGACGGCGACACTCGAAGAGACGTCCAGAGCGCTAGAGCGAGCGGTCCCGAAGAAGTACTGGTCGCGACTCAATCCGACGCTCGTCCAGCATGGACAAAATCTGTGTGGAGCCGGACGCCCTCTCTGTCAGGCTTGTCCGATCGAATCCTCATGCGGTAGGGTCGGCGTGTAGTCGAATCTGGGCCCTTTCGTTCCGCGATCGGGTGTAGGTTGCAATACCTATTTCACCCACTGCTCGATCCCGGCGCTGAGACAGCGTTTCATTCGAGCGAGCCGTGAAGTTTCACGTCAGTTCCTACCGACAAGGCTTCGAGCTCCTTACTGCCGCCGGAGCTGCTGAGGACCTCACAAACTCGCTCCAGAGCTTGACCCTGGAGCACCTTTCCCAGAAGCGAGCCGAGCGCCAGCAGAAGTACTCCGAGAGAGCCGGTGCAACACCCAAGCAACGAAAGGCCGGAATTCAGGACGGACTGAACGCAGAACTGGAGCGACTCCTAACGCACCCGGATCGAGCCTGGAGGTCTCAAGTTGCCCTCTACAAGGCGGACGCCCGCACTCGCAAAGGATTCTGGACCATGGACTTCCACAAGGTCTTCGCTGGCGATATCGGAGTGGGCGT
>JASHUP010000051.1 GCA_030039915.1 Thermoplasmata archaeon
AATCAGCGCGAGCCGATGCGGGGGTCATAGCTTCACCGGTCCGGGTCGATGCCCGAGCGGCTCGAACGGCTTTTAGACCCCTCCGCCATCCTTCGCGCGAGGGGTGTATGCCCGCGTACGTATTCTTGGTGAACTGGACCGCCGAGGGCATTCGAAACGTGAAGCAGTCTCCTTCGCGAGGGGAGGCGTTCCGGAAGGGAGTCGAGCAAGCCGGAGGTAAAGTCCTCCTTTTCTTGCACACGATGGGGACCTACGATGTCGTCGCCGCGGCGGAGCTCCCGTCGGACGACGTCGCGAACCAGCTCGCCCTGCGCACGGGGATGCAGGGGTTCGTCCGAACGACCACCCTCAAAGGATGGTCGGCGGCCGAATTCGCCGAACTCACCCGGAAGCTCTAGCCACGCCCGGCAGCCCGCTGGCCCGGCCTCCCCGGAACGCCCCGTGAGCCACCTCTTCCAGCGCCCGCTCTGCGAGATGGGAGCGGCCTTCGACTTCGCATTTCGACCGACGCTCGGCGCCCCGAACGAAGCCGATGGGGGAGGATGCGACGACCGCCCTCACCGGGTTGAGCTCTTTGCGGCCTCCGCCGACCGGTCCCAGGCCGACGCTGCGTGGAGGGCCTTTTCGCTCTGCCCCGAGCATGAGGCTCAGCTCCGACGCTACGACGATCGTCTGCGTGCCCAGGGCGTTGCTCCGCGCTTCCGGTCGGCGCCAGCCGGGGACGCGGTCCGCGGACGATAAACGCCGGAGTGCTCTCCGCCGTTCATGACCGTCCCCAGTGGTGCGACGCTCGACTCTCGAGTCCGATTGAACCAAGGACCCGAAATCCCCTGGCTGGGCCTCGGGGTATTCCAGTCGGAGCCGGGAGCCGTCACCCGAAACGCCGTGAAGTCCGCGCTCGAATCGGGCTACCGCGCCGTCGACACCGCGGCCATGTACGGGAACGAGGCCGACGTGGGGGAGGCGGTCCGCGCGAGCGGGCTCCCGCGGAACGAGGTGTTCGTGACCACCAAACTCTGGCACACCGAGCACGGATTCGACCCGGCATTGAAGGCGGCCCATGCCAGCGCCGACCGTCTCGGACTCGGCGCCATCGACCTCTATCTGATCCACTGGCCCCGCGCCAACTCTCCGAGCGACCGGATCGATACCTGGCGGGCGTTCGAACGGCTCCAGAAGGAAGGAGTCTGTCGGGCGATCGGCGTCAGCAACTACACCGTTCGACACCTCGAGGAACTGCGAGCGCACTCGGAGGTCACTCCGGCGGTCAACCAGGTGGAGTTCCATCCGTTCGTCTTCGACCCCGATCTCCTCGGCTACTGCGCCCGCCGCGGCATCCGGCTCGAGGCCTGGTCTCCGTTGACCCGGGCCCGCCGCCTCGATCACCCGGTGATCCAGGCGGTCGCGGCGGCGCATCACCGCACGCCGGCCCAGGTCCTCATCCGTTGGGGACTCGAACACGACGTGGTCGAGATCCCGAAATCCGTCCACGCGGAACGGATTCGGGAGAACGCTCAGGTCTTCGACTTCTCGCTCTCCGCCGAGGAGGTCGCCTCCCTGGACGCGCTGCGCGGAGGACCGCGCGTCGGCATGTGGAATCCCGCCGAGATCCCCTAGTTTTGCGGCGCGTCCCTTGCTAACACGGACGCCGGCCGGCGGGGTGTGCGCCGCTCGACCGGACGGCTTAATATATCTCGCGTCGGTGAGAATTTCGATCTCTTATGGTCAGCGTCGAGGTGGCCCACGAGAAGTGCACCGGCTGCACTCACTGCCGGGATGTCTGCCCGGTGACCGTGTTCGAGATGCAGCCGCGCGAGAACTGGCCGAACGTCGTGGACGACCCCGCGGTCGCCGCCAAGTTCCAGTTCCGGGCGGAGAAGTCGGCGGTGATCCACGGACCGGATTGCATCATGTGCGAGGCCTGCCTCTTCGAGTGCGAAGGCGAGTGCATCACGATCGTCGACGACGAGGGCACCACGCACCTCTCGACCTACAAGTAGACCCGTCGCTTCGAGAAGCCTCGTCACACGGGCCGCGCGCGTCGTTCGCGGCTACAGCGGGTGCTGCGTCGGACGGTAGAACGCGGTCCGGACCTCGACCGGGGCGCCTTCGGCGGGAAACCGAACCCGCACCGCCGGAGACCGACCGAGCATCGTGAACTCAAGGGAGTACCAGACGGCGACCCAGGTGCCGGCCGCCTCCTGGAACGCCTCGCCAAAGTGGTAGGTCGTGTCGATGATTCGGCTCGTGCGGCGGGCGAGCGGGTACGACCAATCGAGCGCCTCGGTCGCGGAGCTCGGGGTCCCGGTGTGGGTCGACGGTTCGAGCGACCCTTCCACGCTGAACGGGCCGTCCGTGATGCCGCGCCCGAGGGAGTAGCGGGCCCACGTCGTGCGGACGCGGCCGCCGAGCGCGGTCTCCGAGATCAGGAGCCAGGAGAACGGGTTCGAGGTAGGGACGAGCTGGGCGCGCTCGCCGAGGAGCGTGCGGTGCCGCTGGATCGCGACGCGGCCCGCGAGGCGGATGCCGAAGTAGGCGATGAAGAACGCGGAGATCGCCCAGAGCGAGTCGACGTAGACGCTGAGCGCGACGTGGTTGCGCTCCACCCCGAGCAGGACGTAGAACGCGACCACCGAGAAGGCGAGGGTCACGAAGCTGATCGCCCGGTCCGCGTCGAGTTGGAGCCGCTTCTCCGAGAACGGCATCAGCGGAGGCACGTAGAACTGGGTGAACCCGTCCTGGAGGATGTGGGCGATCCCTCCGACCTCCATGACCACGAAGTAGACGAGGATCGACCCGGGCAGGATCATGGGCGCCAAGAGACAGCCCACCGTGGCGACGACCGTCACGCCGAAGAGCGAGTGAGTGATTCCGTGGTGCCGGAGGATCGGGAAGCGCCGGGCGAGCGGAAACAGCAGGGCGTCCGCGTCGGGCAGTCCGCCCGCGAGGGCCCCGGCCGCGAGGTACTGCGGGTGGAGCCCGACGATCGCGTAGGTCAGCAGGTAGGCGACCAGAACGTGCGAGAAGAGGTCCACGGTCGCCGCGGAACGGGTCTCCCTAGAGGAGCCCCTCCTCCATCACCTCGACCGATTCGACATGCGGGATCTTCGCGAGCGCCCGCTC
>JASHUP010000052.1 GCA_030039915.1 Thermoplasmata archaeon
ACGGTGCCCTTAAACGGGTTGCCGGCCGGTGGCGCGACGGTAACCGTCGCACCGCGCAGGCTTATAGGTCCGCGACCGGTGGAAGGAACGATGAGCGACGCCGCGCCTGCCTCCCCCGCTGTTCCGGTCGGCCCGTTCGCCCCAGCCGCTGCAGGACCCTACGCGGAGCGGGAACGTCTGATCACGGAGAACCTGAAGCAGATATACGACCCCGAAATTCCGATGAACATCGTGGACCTGGGGCTGATCTACGGTTTCGAGTGGGCGGAGGACGTCGTCAAGCTGAAGATGACGCTGACCGCGCCGGGGTGCCCCGTCGCGGGGATCCTCGCGGAAGAGGTGAAGGCGGCCATCGAAAAAGTGCCCAACGTGAAGTCCGCGACGGTCGAGATGATCTGGGACCCGCCTTGGAGCCCGGACCGCATGAGCGAGTTCGCGAAGCGGCAATTCGGCTACGCTTAGACTCCGGTTCTGAGGGCCGCTGGCATCGTCCGAAATCGGACCCGTCGTGGTCCGACCGTCTCCTTCGAGAGTCTTGGACGAGGAGCGTGTGGCCCTCGACCCGACCGGCACGTCGCGGGCCCTTGAGGCCAACCATTAAGGGGCCGCGGAATTCGCCGGAAGCGATGGCCGAGAGGGGCGTTTGGCATCACGAGCTCGAGACCGAGCGGGCGATGAAGAACGAGTTCATGGTTCGCGACCCCGAGTCGCCGTTCGTGGTCGGTCGGGTGCCGTTCCACGACCTCCGATACTTTCCCCCGGATCCGAAGTTCGTGGTCCGCGCCACGCTTCGCCGCCGTTCCAGCCCCGAAGAAGCTTACCTTCGGACGAACCGAGACAATCAGGCGGTCATGCGGTACCTCGGGGACCTCGAATTCTCGATCGGCCCGGACGAGGCTCACCTCCGCCTGTACCACGCTGGGGAAGGCGTCGGGACGGCGGTTTTTGTTCCGTTCCGGGATCGGACGAGCGGCCGAGAAAGCTACGGACCCGGACGGTACCTCACCCTCGAACTCAACGAGAGCGACGAGTACGAACTCGACTTCAACCGCGCGTTCAATCCATACTGCGCGTATACCGACGACTTCGAATGTGCGTTTCCTCCGGCCGAGAACGACCTATCGGTGGCGATCCGGGCCGGGGAGATGGTCTGGGCGGCCGATCGCAACCCCCGGAGTCCCTCCGGAGCGGTCCTGGGACGCGTCCGACGACCGACCACCGCGTCGGCCCCGACGCCGCGGCGTCGCCCGACGAAATCCTCGCGAGCTAGAGGTGCCCGAACGCGCCGAAGACCCCGTTGATGACGAACTGAACCCCGACGGCTGCGAGCAGGAGTCCGAGGACTCGGGTCATGGCCATGATGCCCGTCTTGCCGAGGTATCGGAAGATTCGTTGCCCGTAGCGGAGGATGAAGAACGTGGCGGCCGTGGTGATGGCAATCCCCACGAACACCGCGAGGACCACGAACGGGTCGTTCCCCGCGCTCCCTTCGTAGATCATCACGGTGGAGATCGCCCCGGGGCCGGCGAGCAGTGGAATCCCGAGCGGTACCACGGAGACCTCGTCCCGACGCGCGATCGCATCCTCTCGGTCTTCCGGAGTGAGTTTCGTGCGGGTGACTTCGCCATGAAGCATGTCGTACGCGACGATGAAGAGGAGAATCCCTCCGGCGATCTCGAAGGCGGCGAGCGTCAATCCGAATGCGTCGAACAGGAATCGTCCAACGAGCGCGAAGATCGTGAGGACCGAACCCAGGACCATCACGGCTCGCCGCAGCACGATCGACCGGTCGAGCTCGTCAAAGTTGTTCGTGAGAGCTACGAAGAACGGTAGGGCCCCGATTGGGTCGACCAGAGCAAAGATCGTCACGCAGATCGCCACGTAGACGAGGAACGCCGCCACGATCCTGCTCCCGTCCGCCGGAACCGCCCGGGCGCTTCAACTCTCCGTTCCCTGCTGACTGTGTCGCGCGCGAACCGGTCAACGTCGGCTTGGGCTGGCAGAGCGCGGCGTTCGCCCCTTGGCGTGCGGTCGACGAGAGGGAGATCGTTTTGATTTCATCGTGCCCCGGGCCCCCTGAACGAGCGTCGTGCGCTCGGGGACCTCAGCGACGTTGCGGGCCTTCAGGCGAAGGATCACCGGTTCATTTTGGGGGTTGGCGAAGAGAAGAACGTAGTCGCCGGGGGATTGGGGGTCGAAGTAAATCCGGGCCTTACCGGCGAGTCGGACCCGCTGGACGAAGGGCCCGTCCTTGTGACCGATCAACAGAACGAACGACCGTCCGGGAGCAGGGTTGTCGAGCTCCACATCGATCTCGCAACTCGGGGCCGAGAGCTGGATCTCCAGCCGAACCGTCGACACCGGCTCGAGGACCAGGAACTTCGGAAGGTCGGCGAGAGGAACCGCCACGGGGTCCCGAGCGTACTCCCACGGAAAGCCTTGACCCGGACAATGAAATCCGGGTGCGTGAGGTTAAATCGGGGGGGAAATTCCGACGTTCGATGGCAGCGAGACGGACGGCACAGGCGGTCTGGGAAGGCGACCTCGCCCACGGGCAAGGTTCGGTCAAAGGGACGAGCGGGGCGCTTGGAGAGGTTGCCGTTTCGTGGGCGGCGCGGACGGAAGCTCCCGGCGGGAAGTCGAGCCCGGAGGAACTGCTCGCCGCCGCGCACGCGGCGTGCTTTTCGATGGCACTCTCGGCCGGGCTAGGGCGTCTCCAGAAACCCCCGCAGCGCCTGAGCGTCTCGGCGACGGCTACGTTCGACAAGGTGGGTGACGCCTGGAAGGTCACGACCGTCGAGCTCGACGTGACGGGAAAAGTGCCGGGCATCTCGCCCGCGGAGTTCGAGAAGGCGGCGAAGGCTGCCGGCGACGGTTGCCCGATCTCCGGTGCCCTGAAGGGAAATGTCGCCGTCTCGGTCCGAGCAAAACTCGAGTAGACACCCGGCGCCCGACCGGCTAGCTCCCGAAGTCCGATAGCTGGCGTTGGACCGGCGGGCGCGCGTCGTCCGACCCGACGGTCGTCCGCGACAGTCCCCCTTCCGACGGATCCTCCCGGTCCGGACCGCTCGCGGGTCCCTCTCCAACGGCACCCATCAGCTGCTCCACGAGGCGCGAATCCGGGGGCGCGTTAAGGAGGAAGGCCACTTCCTCCGGACTGAGCTCGAGTTCTTGCGAAACGCGCGCTACTGTCTCGCGGAGTTTGCGGGGCGCGTCTCTCTGCGCGGCGGAGGCGAACATTCGTTCGAGGAACGGCAAGACGGTTTCCCGGGCCTTCGCTCGAGAAACGTGGAAGCGGTGACCGACCTTGGAGGCGATGGCGTCCCGGGCCGCTCGAAACGAGCGGGACCGGCCCATGTCGCCGAGGAACTGCGGGAACGAGACTCCGCTCCCGGCCGTGGAGCCTCGGTCCTCGTGGAGCGCGAGCGATACCCCGCCGGTCATGACCTCGGAGGCGTAGCTCCAAAGCCCGTAGACGCGAGCACGACGAGCCCGCGCCAAGAACTGCTCGGCGACGGCGAGCGCGCGGAACGCCGCAGCCCGGTGCCTCGCGTCGGGGGAAAATGTGGGAAGGTTCTCCTCGATCCAGGGCAAGAGGTCGTCGGGGGGCGCGTCGAGCCGGTCCTGGATCTCGACTGACCGATAGAATCGGGGAGTCGTCAGCGCTTCCTCGGTCAGCGCGACGAAATCGGCCGCGAGGTCGCGGAAACCGAGGACCGAGAGTTGCCAGGGGCCTGCCTCGAGCGGAGCGATCGCGTCGAGGTCGTTGAGCGCCGCGCGCACGTCCCCATGGGCTCGCTTGACGATGGCGTCGGCCGCGCCCGGATACAGCGAGATGCGCTCGGCCCTGGCGACCTCTTCCACGAACCCGCCCAGCTCGTCGTCTCGAATTGGGTAGAAACGGACCCGCAGGACCCCGGTACGAAAGACGGAGGAGTACCGCGTGAGAGTACGGTCGTCGTTCACCGTCAACACGATCGGCTGGCGGGTCGAGCGGACGAGCCGCGTGATCGCACCCAGACCACCGCGGTCGGACAGGTCGGCCGGGCGGGAGGTGGATCTCCACTCGTCGAGATCCCGGCGCGCCATCGGAAGTCGGGCCCACGCCGCATTTCCCGGGGATCGAGGCACTTTCGTCCAATCATCGAACGGTTTCGGCTTGCTGCCGGGCCGCAGTCCCCAGGAGGCGTTGAGCGCGTCGATCGAGGCGTATCGCGCTCGAAGGAACTCCGACAGTACCGGCGGGGCCGCCCGTGGCCGGGTGGTTTCCGTGAGGCGACCGGTCAGACAGTCAGCCTCGTCGAGCAAGATGAGGGCGTGCCGCGGACTCTGCCCGTCAACGGAGGCGCCCAGGGTGTGGCTCACGGAGGCGCGGCCGGCGACCTGCTCGACCGCCGATTCATTCCGCGCATCGGACGCGTTCATCTCCACGGACGTCCATCCGAACTCCGACGCAAGCGCGAGGGCCGCGGTGGTCTTTCCCACGCCGGGCGGGCCCGAGAGTACCGCCGCCCGACGCGCCGGCACACGGCCTTCCTGCCACTGGGACGCCCACGTCCTCAGTTCGTAGCGGGCCCTTGGATTTCCGAGGATGTCGTCCAGGCGCGTCGGCCGCAACCTCTCGGAGAGGGGCAAACGGAGGGAACGCGGGGGCGACACGTCGCGCCCACACCGCCCGAGGATAAGGCCTGACGGGACCCGACTGCTCGGAACGGTTGAGTACCACGGACGTCTAGCGCCTCCGCCCGTGATGCCCGACCCATCGACCTCTCCGCTGCCGCGTCGCACGATTCCGGGAGCCCGATTCCCGGTCTCCGCGATCTCGGTCACGGTCGACCCACCGATCGTGGCTCCGCCCTCCGCGGACGCTCGCACCATCGCACTTCTCCGTCGCGCACGAGCGCGCGGCGTCACGACCTTCGACGTGGCGGCCGCTTCGCACCCGGAACGAGCCGAGCGACTGATCGCTCAGGCGTTTCCGTCGACGGATCCGGCCCTTGGGGTCATCGTCCGACGATCGGTTGAATCCCTCGCTCGGGAAGCGGGAGCTTCCGAGTCGTCTTTGAAGACGGGTGATCTCGTCGCCGCCGTCTCGCATTCTCTCGAAGGGAGCCAAGCGCGGCTCGCCCCGGTGCCTCTCCGGCTCGTCGAATGGGAAGCCCCGAGAGAGACGGATGGCGGCGGAACTCCTTGGGCCGAGCCACCGGTGTTCACCGAGCGAACCGATGCGAGCCCGGTCTGGGTGAGGCGGGTCGACCCCTCGCAGACGACCCTTCCCTCCCTTCCCGGCCCGTCTGTCGTGTTCTCGGGCGATTTCTCGCTTCTCGACGGACGCCTTGTTCCTCGATTCGAGGACGCCCCGACGGCGCCCGTCGCTTGCCTTCTCGCCCGAGACCCATTTGCGGATGGGCGCTTAGACGG
>JASHUP010000053.1 GCA_030039915.1 Thermoplasmata archaeon
TTCCGTCGGACCTGCGGGAAGCCGCGGACACGTTCCGACTGAGTGGGTGGCTTCGCTTCCGCCGTCTTCTCTTCCCGGCGACCGTGAATCGTCTGGTCTACAATTCGGTCCTCTCCTGGACCGGTGGATGGTTTTTCCTCGTCGAGGCGGAGATCTTCACGACCAACGGAAAGGCACTTCCCGGCATCGGAAGTCTCCTGTCGTTCGCGGCCAGCGACCACAACACCGAACAATTCCTCGCCGGGCTCATCGTCCTCGTCATCGTCATTGCGGTTCTCGATTTCGCGCTCTGGCGACCCCTCGGCCACTGGGCGGACCGGTTCCGGTACGACCAAGCGCCTTCCGGCGAGGGAGAGGTCCTGGTCTCGGATGCGAGCACCGGACGGTTCCGCCGCGCGGCTTCCTACGTCACCCGGGGCGTACGCACCGGGGTGACCCGCATCAGCACACCGTTCGTTCAGCTCGCCGCGATCACCGTCCGACCCGGCCGCCTGAAAAGCGCCCGTCGCCAGGCCGTCATCTACCACGTATCGCTCGGAACGATCCTCGTCCTCGTCTGGCTCATGCTCATCGCCATCGTGGTGGCCGTCTATACCGTGTTCAGCGGGACGATCCTTCCGTCCGTTCGCGTGCAGATCGAGATGATCCCGTTCGCGGTCGGCGCGTCGATGCTCCGTCTCATCGCGGCGTACGCGATCTGCCTCGCCATCGCTCTGCCGCTCGCGATCGTGATGGCGCGGGGCGCTCGGGCGCGTCGCTACGGCCTTCCGGTGGTCGAAGTAATCGCGTCGTTCCCGGCGACGGCCCTGTTCCCGGTCATCATCTTCGAGCTCGTCCCGTACCTCACGGCCGAGGGCGCGTCGATCCTGATGCTCCTGACGGGGATGATCTGGTATCTCTTCTTCAACCTACTCTCGGGAATCCGGTCGATTCCACCGGACCTTGAGGAGGCCGCGCGCTCCTACGGCCTCAAGGGAGGCAAGTTCCTACGGCGGGTCCTGCTTCCCGGCGTCTTCCCCGCCTTGATCACCGGCTCGATTACCGCGTTCGGAGGAGGATGGAACACGTTGATCGTCGCGGAGTACCTGAACGTTGGCTCCGGCCAATCGTTGAGCGTGCTCGGGGTCGGGCAGCTCATCGACCTTGGATACGCCGAGTCGGCGCACGGCGGTTACCCGCTCATGGTCGCCGCCCTCTTTGCCCTGATCGCGACGGTGATCGTCATCAACGAACTCATATGGAAGCCGCTCTACCGCCGGGCGGTCGACAAATACCGGTACGATTGACCTCGGGAACCGGCAGGAACGAGGGAGGGAATCCGTGGCGCTGATCCGGGTCGAGCACGTCGACAAGAGCTTTGCTTCCCGTCACGGCACGATCTCCATCATGCAGGACATCTCCTTTGAGGTCAAGGACGCTGATTTTGTCGCACTGGTCGGCCCCTCCGGCTGCGGAAAATCGACCCTGCTCCGACTCATCCAGGGTCTCGATCACCCCACCGGCGGCGAGATCTACTTTCGGGATCAGAAGGTCGACACTGTTTGCTCGCAGATGGCGATGGTGTTCCAGAGCTTCGCCCTGTATCCGTGGCTCACCGTCGCCCAGAACGTCGCCTTCGGCCTCGAGGCGCTCGGGTGGCCCAACGACCGGATCTCGACGCAAGTGGAACGGTACATTTCGGTCACGGGTCTCGACGGGTTTCAGGAAGCGTACCCTCGCGAGCTCTCCGGAGGGATGCGACAGCGGGTCGGACTCGCCCGAGCGCTCGCGGTCGAACCGGCGGTCCTGCTGATGGACGAACCGTTCAGCGCGCTCGATCCCCTGACCGCGGAGAGCCTTCGCGAAGAGGTCCTTCAACTCTGGCGGGACCCGGCCCTCCCCCCGGACGCAGTCTTGCTCGTGAGCCACAACATCGAAGAGGCCATCCAGCTCGCCGACCGAGTGATCGTGCTGTCGCGCCGGCCCGGTCACATCCTCGCCCAGGTAGCGGTCGACCTACCGAGGCCCCGTGACCGAAAATCCGCCGCTTTTTACGACCTGACGGACCGGGTCTACTCCCTGATCACGTCAGGGGGCGCTCCCGTCCCCACGCCCACCGGCCGAGTGGAAGATGCCTCGCCGGTCGGGTAAGACTTATAGGAGACCCACTGGGTAGGGTGCCTCCCCGAGGATCGACGTGCCGACGACCTTCCCAAAGTGCAGCCCCACGGAGATGATGGGGCTCCTGGTGCTTCTCAACTCGCACAAGGGGTCCGAGGACGTCGCGCTCCTCGCGGACGACCTCGATCTCGAGATCGATGAGATCTTCCCGGCGCTCGAGTTCGCCTCGGTCCTCCAACTCGTGAAGGTCGCCGAGGGGCGAGCGACGTTCACGGACCTAGGGCGCAAGCTCGTGAACGGTTCGATCCGGGACCGGAAGGCGATCATCCGCGATCAGCTCCGAAAGACGACCCTTTTCCGGACCCTCCTCCGCGCTCTCGAGAGCGCGCCCGATCACTCGCTCACCGACGAGCAGCTTGGCCAAATCGTTTCGTTCACGACCGCTCCGGCGGATGAGGCCGTGCAGAACATCGTCAACTGGGGACGGTACGCCGACCTCATTCGGTACGACTCCGAAGCTCACCGAATGATCCTGACCCGTCGTTCAACGCCGGCGAAGGGGCCGGCAGGGTCTCCCCGGCCTCCCGTTCCGCCCGGGACGAATCCGAGCGATGCCAGCGGGAGCGGAAAATCCGTGGCACCCGCCTCTTCGGGCTCGGAAACTCGCACCGCGGTGGTCGCAGCCACCTAGAATGCCCGCGGGCCGCGCTCGCCGCCGTCGGTAACGGCTGCCTTCCCGGGTTCCGAATTTCGGAAACCAGACGCAGACCGGTTGGTGCTCCAAAGGACTTAAGCGGGGCCTTCTATCCCCGCGACCGCGGGCACGTAGATCAGCGGAAGATCGCTGCTTTCGCAAAGCAGAGGTCGGGGGTTCAAATCCCCCCGTGTCCATTTCGGCCCTCGCGGGATCGAGCAAGCTTGGGGAACGGGTGCGCGTCTGTACAGCCACGGGTTCGGAGTGGGAGGTTCGCGGCCGATGACGGGACCGCAATCAGCGCGCGAGCAGCGGACGCATCACAACGCCTTCGGCCAAGGCAATTCACTAAGGTCGGGTCTCCTATCTAGGAATCATGTGGGCCCCCGAACCAATTGATCCTCGGGCTGTCGAGTTCATCAGGAAACTCGCCGAAGCTTACGGAAAACTGACTCCGGAACAGCAACGACATCTCTTGGCCCACATTGACACGTTTCTGAACTTCATCGCGACCTCCAGCCTCGGCGAAATCCAAGAAGCCACCGAGTCTCTGAGCCAGTCTTCCGCCAAACTCGTGAACCTCACGGATTCGCTGGGACAGTCTACGAGGCGGA
>JASHUP010000054.1 GCA_030039915.1 Thermoplasmata archaeon
CTAACAGCGCCTTCTTCGGAAGCTCGCTGACGAGGTCGGGTCCGATGCGCTGGTACCGTTCTCGTACCGTCGCCCCGCCCCAGGGCCATCAACCCTTTTTTGAGTAGTTACGCCTTCCTTAAGAGGCGCCCCGCGGTCGTCTCCCCCATGCTGTCGTTGAGCCTCCCCCGGGCGGTCGCTCCCGAGGTCGAGCCGGCGCTCCGGGCGCTCGCGGCCGGCGAGCCGGTCCTCGTCTTCGACGCGCCCGACCGCGAGGGCGAGACCGACCTGATCTTCCTGTCGGAGACGGCCACCCCCGAGCTCGTCCGGCTCGCCCGCAAGGACGCGGGCGGGCTCATCTGCACGGCGATCTCGGACGAGCTGCGTCGACGGCTCGACCTCCCGTTCTTCGCGGAGCTGCTCGAGGTCGCCCGCCCGCGCTTCCCCCTCGTGGCGGGGCTCACCGAGAGCCCGCGCTACGACCGGCGCTCCGCCTTCGGCATCACCATCAACCACCGGGCGAACTTCACCGGGGTCCCGGATAACGACCGGGCCCTGACGATCCGCACCGTCGGCGAGGTGGCGCGCGACGCACCGCGCCTGCCCGACCGGGCGCTTCGGGAGCAGTTCCAGAGCGCGTTCGTCTCGCCCGGGCACGTCCAGCTCCTCTACTCGGCTCCCGGTCTCTTCGAAGAGCGAAAGGGCCATACGGAGCTCGCCATCTCGCTCGCCCGGATGGCCGGGGTCTCGGAGTCCGTGACGGTCTGCGAGATGCTCGGCGACTCGGGCGGTGCGCGGGCCCCGGACGCCGCGGAGCGGTACGCCGAGAGCCACGGGTTCGAGTTCCTCGAAGGACGGACGATCGTCGACGCGTGGCGGACATGGTCGTCCGCGTAATGGCCACGGGGGTCTTCGACCTCCTGCACCCGGGGCACCTCTACTTTCTCACCGAGGCGAGAAAGCTCGGCGACGAGCTCGTGGTCGTCGTCGCTCGCGACCAGACCGCGCGTCGCCTGAAGCGCGAGCCGTACGTTCCCGAGCACATTCGTCGGGAGATGGTCGAGGCGCTGAAGCCGGTCGACCGCGCGATCCTCGGCTCGACGACCGACATCTACGAGACCGTGATCAACGAGCGGCCGAGCATCATCGCGCTCGGCTACGACCAGGTCTGGAACGAGACGGAGGTCGAGAAGGAGTGCGCCCGCCGCGGCGTCCCCGTCCGGGTCGTGCGGATCGGGGCCCTCCCGCACAACGACCTCGCGACGCGGCGGCTCGTCGAGCGGATCCTCGAGCGTGCGAAGGAGGTCCGTTCGTGAAGAAGATCGGGGTCGTCGACACGACGTTCGCGCGCGTCGACATGGCGGAGTACGCGCTGCGCGCCCTGAAAGCCCGCGGCACCGGCTTCAAGGTTCTCCGCTCGACGGTCCCCGGCATCAAGGACCTGCCCGTCGCCTGCCGGCAGCTCTTCCTCGACGGGGCGGACCTCTGCCTCGCGCTCGGCATGCCCGGGAAGGCCGAGTACGACAAGACGTGCGCGCACGAAGCGTCGCTCGGCCTCCTCTACGCCTCGGTGCTCGAAGCGAAGCCGGTCGTCGAGTGCTTCGTCTTCGAGGGCGAAGCGTCGGGGCCGAAGGAGCTCGCGAGCCTCGCCCGGCGACGCGCGGAGGAGCACGCGCTCAACGCCTATGCGATGCTGTTCCGACCGCGCGACCTCGCCCGGCACGCCGGCGAGGGCCTGCGACAGGGGTTCGCGGACGCCGGCCCGGTGCGTCGGGCCCACTGAGGTTCACGGTTCGTAGTTCACGGTTCATCCAGGAAGGAAAACAATGCCGAAGAAAACGAAGGAAGGGAACGGAGTGCGTGTTGCGATCGTCGTGAGCGAGTTCAACTACGATGTGACGCTCTTGATGCTCGAGCGGGCGAAGGAGGAGGTCGAGTTCCTCGGCGCGTCGCTGGGACCGATCCTCAAGACGCCGGGCGTGTTCGACATGCCGCTCGCCGCGAAGGTCCTGCTGAACCGGGACGACGTCGACGGGCTCGTCGCCCTCGGCGCGGTCATCGAGGGCGAAACGCAGCACGACGAGGTCGTGATGAACCAGGCCGCGCGCAAGCTCACGGACCTCGCGGTCGAGTCGGGAAAACCGCTCGGCCTCGGGATCTCGGGACCGGGCGAGACGAGACTGCAGGCGCAGGACCGGATCGAGAACGCGGGGAACGCCGTCCGGGCCGTCGTGAAGATGGTCCGCCGGCTCCACGAGCTCGACGGTCGAGGGACGGACCGGACCTAAAGCCCGAGCCGTCCGCGCAGGTAGTCGAACGCCGTCTTCCCCTTCGGGGTATGCGGGGTCACCCTGAGCGGACCGGGCGGCACCGCGGCCCGCGAGCGGGTCTTGAGGGCGGTCATCAACCGGTCGTGGCCGGTCTCGATCGTCACGTCCGGGTGGGCCGCGGCCCCGCTCGTCACCGCGACCGCGCCGGTCTTCTCGACCGTGAGCGACGCCACCTCCTTCTCGGTCCGGAACACCCAGGTTTGCGGCAGGTAGGCGCGCACCATCCCGCCGAAGAACCCTCCGAGCTGGCTCTCGATCTGCGGCTGGATGTCGTGCGCGACCGACTGAAGGAGCGACAGAAGGGTGGGCATCGCCGGTCCACGGGAACGGGCAGTTAAGAAACCCGCGCCCGGACGCTGGTTCGGCGGGAATCTCTTGGCGGTACCCTGGGCGGGGCCGAGGTCAATTGCGTTAGCCCCAACCGTTATGGGGTCGGGGACCTCGTTCGGTCGGGGGGAACTCCCGGTTGGGCCCTCGTGAGTTCTACGACACCATGCCATCGACCCAGGACCGGGCGGTCCAGCTGGCTCGGCAAGGGGCGCCCGTCGGGACCCGGGTCGTGGCGCGACACCAGTCGCTCGGCCGGGGACGGCTCGCTCGAGCGTGGGAGTCGCCCTCGGGCGGGCTCTACTGCTCCATCGTGCTCGGCCGGCCGGCGGAGCACGCCGGGCTGCTTCCGCTCGCGGTCGGCGCCCGCCTCGCCGCGGCGTTGCGGCAGCGCTACCAATTGCCGCTCACCGTGAAGTGGCCGAACGACCTCCTCGTTCGCTCCGCGGGCGGATCGGCTCGCAAACTCTCGGGGATCCTCACGGACGAGGTCGCCTCCCCGACGCTCGGACGGGCCGTGGTCGCGGGCGTCGGAGTGAACGTTCGCCTCGACCCGAGGTCCCTTCCCCCCTCGCTGCGCGAGCGCGTGGCCGCGCTCGACGAGTTCGTCGCTCCGGTCCCGGAGCTCGAGGAGGTCGAGGCGCTCGTGGTCGACGCGGCGGTCGGTGCGGGGAAGGAGCTCGAGACCGACGGAGGCGCGCAGCGAGTACGGGGCCTTTGCCGTACCCTGCTCTACGGCGTCGGGGAACTCGTCACGGTCGACGGCCGGCCGGCGGGGACGATCGCGGACCTGGGCGACGACGGCGAGCTCTGGCTCACGACCCCGACCGACCGGGTGGCGATATGGGCGGGCGATGTTCGCCTGGAGCGGGAGCAATGAGCGAGGCGTTCGACCGCTGGACGGTCCTCAAGAAGAAGACGCGCGAGGGGGGAGGCGCCGACCGGGTCGAGCGACACCGCAAGGCGGGGAAGCTCACGGCCCGCGACCGGCTCGAGGCGTTCTTCGACGAGGGTACGTTCACCGAGCTCGATCCGTACGTGGTCCACCGCGTCGACAAGTTCGGCCTGGAGGAGCGCCGGGTGCCGGGCGACGGGGTCGTGACGGGCTGGGGAGAGGTCGACGGGCGGCCGGTCTGCGCGTTCGCGCAGGACGCGACCGTCTTCGGCGGCGCGCTCGGAGAGGCGCACGCGATGAAGATCGTGAAGGTGATGGAGACCGCGAGAAAAGCCGGGGTCCCCATCGTCGGGTTCGACGACTCGGGCGGTGCCCGGATCCAGGAGGGCGTGATGAGCCTCGGCGGCT
>JASHUP010000055.1 GCA_030039915.1 Thermoplasmata archaeon
GCGGGCCCCGGCCTCGGGCGGGGGGTAGTCGCGGAATCCGCGCAGCGCATCGAACGGCATACCCTTGCGACCTCCGACCGGCTAATTAAATCTCTATCGACTAGGCCGACGGGTTCGGAGAGCGCAACTCAGGAACGAGGACCCCGGTGCCCCCGTCCCCCGGGGTGAGCGGAGCAACGCTCTCCGAGAACGCCCGAAGCCGCCGGTAGGCGAGCACGACCCCGACGAAATTGCGCTGACGAAGCTCAACCGCCACGTCGCGAAGGTCGCCGACCGCGGGAGCGATGTCGCCTCCGGCGTTCCGCGCGTCGTTGAGGCGGTCGCGGACGCGCCGCAGGTCCTCGAAGAACCGCGGTTCGAGCAGGGTCCAGAGCGCGACGGCCGCCCGCGCGAGCAGCTTCTCCGCGTCCGCGCGACGACCTCGAGAGAGGAACTTGCGCCCTTCCTCGAGCGGTCCCTCGGCCGGCGACGGGTCACCGCCGAGTTCGCGGATCGTCTGGACCAGGAGGTCACACTCGGTCACGAGGATCCGACCGACCTCCCACTCCTCCTCGACGCGCACGAGCTCGTCTCGCACGTGGAGCAGGCGACGCAGCGCCCCCGCGAGGTCCCCGAGCCGGATCGACTCGCGGATCGCGTCGAGCTCCACGTCCGCGCTCGGGGTGGGCACGAGTTGGGCGACCTCGTTGCGTTCGGCCAGCGTCGACTCGAACTCCTCGGCGAGGCTGCTCACGAGGTGGACGAACATGTCGCGCGCGAGCACGTCGAGCGATGCGTGGTCGCCCGAAACGGATGCGGCCTTCGCGCGCGCTTCGAAGTCCGTGAAGTCGCCCCCCAACCGCCGACCGAGCTCGAAGTATTCCTGGACCCGCCGGCGCAATTGGGCGTCCGTGTTCGCCGTCGGGAGCTTGGGAAGGTCGCGAAGCGGGGCGATCGCCTTCGCTTCCCGCGGACGCGCGGGGGGTGGGACGGAACGGGGTCTCAGGGGGCTCGGCCGGCTGAGCAGACCTTGGGTCGCGGTCTCCACGGCCGGCTGCGGCTTCGTGAGGTCGATGGTGGAGAGGAGTTCGCCGATCGTTCGGACGTAGGCGGGGTCGTTCCCCGAGGTCGATCCCGCGGCCTCCCCGACGGCTTGGAACAGCGTCACGGCAAGGTGGCAGCCGGGGCATTCGGGCGCCTCGGGCGCGACCTCGGACCCGCACGCCGGACACTTCGGCATGGCCGGGAGTTAACGCCTCGTTGGGCCCGTCCCGCCCTCTGTCGGTCCGCACCGTCCTCGAAACGAACCCCGAGGCATGCCCTCTGTCCGGACGGCGGCGTCCATGGAGCCAGACCCACTATGTTAACCGTGGTTCGGTTCAAAAGCTCTCGGTCGCGCCGGAATGGCTGGTTACGGCTCGGCCTCGAGCGGGGCGAGATGCCGGCGAGCGGAGGGGGTAGGGTGGTAGGTTCCCGGAGCGATGGAGCGACGGGCTGGAAGCGGAGTCGCCTTCTCGGGAGGGAATCGACGGTGGCACCCCGGACAGCGAAACCCCCGGACCGCCCCGAGCGACCGCGTGCGCCGAGAGCAGTACGGACACATGGGCGCGGTCCGCTCGACGGGACGGATCGCGAGCGAGAGGACGCGCAAGCCTTCGACCTTCAGCGTCGGACCGGAATCCCGGCTCCCCCAGACCTCCACGCGGTCGCCCGGAAGGAGTGCCCCGACGATTCGCGGGAGGGTCTTCGTCGGCTCGAACGCGATTGCCTCGAGCCCCGACCCCTCGGGGTCGACGAGCCGGACCCGGGCGTGACCTCCTCGAAGGACCTCCGGTTCCGCCGCCACCACGCCTCGAACGCGACCCGACAGGAACGGTCCGAGCTCTCGCGCGCTGCGCCGCACCAGATGGTCGCCGGTTCCCTGGTTCGTCCGATAGAGAACCCATCGGTCGACCGGCTCCGAGACCACGTGGGCGAAGGCACCCAGGGGAGAGCGCGGATCGGTCCCGCGGAGACCGAAGAGGATCGGGCAGGGGGTGTGAGGGGTCACGAGAAGACGCCGGGTCCTCGGGTCGTGCGAGAGGAACAATCGAGGGAACCGCCGAGCGACGCGGCGCACGGATGCGGGGTCCACGTTCCGGGTCGACTGTTCTCGAGCCAGCGGACGATAGGCGATGAGCTCCCACGTCGCCCGTCGTCCGGGCCACGCGATCGCGGCCGTCGCCCCAACGATCCCCCGCCCATCGCCCTCCGCCCGGACCACGGCTCCGACCGACTCGAGAAAGCGGCGAGTCTCGTCGACGGAAACGACCTCTCGCACCGCCTGGTAATAGCGACGGGGCGGTAGTCGACGCGAGACGGCGACCAGCGCGGGATCGGTCCCCGCTTCCCCGGACCGAGATGCGGCTCGGACGCGGTCCCATGCCCGTTCGAGAAACCGCTCGGCCCGGGACTTCGGAAGCGCCGCCCCCTCGGAGAAGCCCCATAACGGCCGGCCCAGGGCCTCGCCGAGCCGGCGCCGACGGCCCCGTCCCGCCCCGAACCGTGCCGCGAGCGCGGCGTTGCCCCGGGTCTTCCAGGGGATGTTGGGGTTCAGACGCACGAGCCGCGGCTCGCCGATGAGGTCGACTCCCTCCTCCCGGGCGAGGACGAGGAGTTCCGAGAGGACCCAGGTGGTGCAGCCACCCCGGGGACTGTCCGTATCGTCGATCCCCAGCCAGATGGCCCTCACCTCGGCTGGGTCCGCGCCGCGGGCCGCCCGGCGAGCTCGCCTAGGCGAGCCCGGCGAGCAACTTCTGGTACGACGCGAGGTTCGGCTCGAGACCGATCTCCGAGCGCACCGGCCCGGGTCCATCGCCGACGAGCTTGACCTCGAGTCCGTCCTGGCCGGGCACCTTCGGGCGATGCATGACGCCGATCGGGATTCGTCCCGCTTCGGTGGTCTCGAGGCACAGGCGGAACATTGTCTTGCGGTCCGTCGGGTCGTACCCCTCGAGGGTTGCGACATCGACGACCTTCTCCCGCCAGAGTTTGTAGGTGTCGTTGTACGTGACGCACGGGGAGAGGTCTTCGACGAACGCGAATCCGCGACCCTCGCGGTTGAACCGGAGCGCCTCCGCCAGGATCGCCGTCATCCCCTTCGGGTCCCCCGAGAACGAGCGCGCGATGAAATTGGGCGCCGGAATCGAGAGCGCGGTGAGGATGGAGTGGAACGGCGGTTCGACGTTCCCCTCGAACCCGAGCTGGCTCGTCGGGGAGGCCTGCCCTTTCGTGAGCCCGTAGGTCTCGTTGTTCATCACGATGTACAGGATCGATGCGTTCTTCTTGAAGGCGTGAATGAAATGGCCCATCCCGATGGCGTACCCATCCCCGTCTCCGCCCGCCGCGACCACGGTGAGCGACGGGTTGGCAAGCTTCACTCCGACCGCCTGAGCGAGCAGGCGCCCGTGCAGCGCGTGGATCCCGTTGATCTCGAGGAAGTTGTGGATCGAGCCGGAACATCCGATCCCCCCCACGAGCACGAGTTCGGAAGTCGAGATCTTCAACTCGGCGGCGGCTCGTTTCACGGCCGCCAGGACTCCGAAATCCCCGCAGCCCGGACACCAGATCGGTTGAACGGGCTTCGCCGACTGCACCATCCTAGGCCACCTCCTTCATCGCGGAGAGAATCTGCGGTGCTCGGAACGAGAACCCATCGTACTTGAGGATGGGGCGCAGCTTGGCGTGATGCCACGGCATCGTCTCGCGAAGGAGTCGAGAGAACTGCCCCGTGTAGTTGTGTTCCACCACGTAGGCGACGTCGACGTCCTTCAGGAACGGGTCGATCTCGTGCACCGGCACGGGATAGAGGGTACGCGCCTGCAGATACCTCGTGGAGGTCCCTCGGTGCTGGAGGAGGCTCTGGGCCTCGAGGATCGGCCCGGACGTGCTGCCGAACCCGATGAGGCCCACCTTCGCATCCGGCGGCCCGAAGAAGCGAGCGGCCGGAAGCTCCTCTCTCGCCTTTTCCATCTTTTCCATTCGCTTATGCATCATCCGATGGCGATTGGCCGGATTCACCGAGACGTGGCCCCACTCGTCATGCTCGTTGCCCGTCACCTCGGCCCAGACCCCCGGCGTTCCCGGCGGGGCGTAGGGACTGACGCCGTCCGCTGACTGCTCGTAGACCTTGTACTGCGTCAACTGGGCGACCGCTTCCGGGGAGAGGCGCTTTCCGCGGTCGATGTGGACCTTCGAGAGGTCGAACCGGGCACTGGTCGTCGTGTTCTGACAGAGCGCCTGGTCGAGCAGCAGGATCACGGGAAGCCGCCACCGCTCCGCCAGATTGAGGGCCTGCACCGTGAGGTCGAAGCAGTCGACCGGGTCCGCCGGGGCCAGGATGAACCGGGGGTACTCGCCGTGACCCAGGTTCGCGAGGTGGGAGAGGTCCGACTGCTCGTGCCGCGTCGGTTGCCCCGTCGAAGGGCCCACGCGCTGACAATCGGCCACGACGACCGGGATCTCGGCCGTGCCGGCTTGACCGATTCCCTCGGTCATCAGCGAGAGGCCCGGTCCGCTCGTGGAGGTCATCGCGCGGGCGCCGGCATAGGCCGCCCCGATCACCATGTTGATCGCGGCGAGCTCGTCTTCGGCCTGACGTACGACGCCGCCGAAGGGGGGCAGGTACCGCTGGAGATACTCCATGACCTCGGTGGCGGGCGTAATCGGGTAACCGGCGAAGAACCGCCCGCCGCCGACCACGAACCCCAGCGCGACCGCTTGGTTACCGGTCGTGAGGATGAGGTCGTGGGCGTCGCCGCTCGGGATCGTGAACCGATTCTCGACTCCCGGCACCGAGAGCGCCGCCTTTCGGCCGATTTCGAGCGCCTTGAGGTTCTTCTCAAGGGCCTCGCCGCCGCGTCGCTTGAATCGATCTTCGATTACGGCGCGGGTTTGCACGGGGTCGAACGAGAGGAGGACGGAAAGCGCGCCGTAGGCCGCGGTGTTCTTGTAGATCGGCTGGCCGAGCGGGCCGCCGACCAACGTCGCGAACGGAAAGCCCGCCGAATGAGGGTCGGCGATGTGGAAGGTCGTGGAGTCGTAGATCACGAA
>JASHUP010000056.1 GCA_030039915.1 Thermoplasmata archaeon
TCCTTGATATGCTGTATGACGGCGACGATTTCCTCCCTGCGCGACCCCCGCTCGGTAACCGCTTAAGGGCGGTCGGTCTCCGCCGACCGGAGGATGGCGATGGACCGTACGATGCTGATTGGCGGAGAGTGGGTGGAGGCTTCCCGCGAGGAGACGATGCCGGTCTCGAATCCGTACGACGCTTCGTCCCTCGGCACGGTGCCCAAGGGGTCTCGCGAGGACGCGCGTCGCGCCATCGACGCTGCGCGCGAGGCGTTCGACAAGGGACCGTGGCCGCGCCTTCCGCCGCGCGCGCGTTCCGAGGTCTTCCTCAAAGCGGCGGCCCTCCTTCAGGCGCGGCTCGGCGAGATCGCCGAGCTCGAGAGCCGCAACCAGGGCAAGACGATCAAGCAGGCCGCGGACGCTGACCTTCCGTTCTCGGTCGACAACATCGTCTTCTACGCGGGCGCGGGCCGCACGCTCGAGGCGAAGAACCCCGGGGAGTTCACCGGGGACGGCACGACGATCTTTCGTCGCGAGCCCGTCGGGGTGGTCGCCTCGATCACCCCGTGGAACTATCCGATCATGATGGCGGTCTGGAAGATCGCCCCCGCGCTGGTCGTCGGCAACACGGTGGTCCTCAAGCCCGCGAGCTACACGCCCCTCTCCTCGCTCGAGCTCGGCCGTGCGTTTCAGGATGCAGGCCTTCCGGCGGGTGCGCTCAACATCGTGACCGGGCCGGGAGGCGAGGTGGGCGACGAGCTCTCCCGCAACCCGAAGGTCGACATGGTCGGGCTCACGGGCGACACGGCGACGGGCCGGAAGATCATGGAGGCAGCGAGCGGGACCGTGAAGCGAGTTCAACTCGAGCTCGGCGGCAAGGCACCGTTTGTCGTCTTCGAGGACGCGGACCTCGCCGCGGCCGTCGAAGGCGCGGTCGTCGGAGGGTTCGTGAACGGTGGGCAGGACTGCACGGCCGCGACCCGCCTCATCATCCACCGGAACGTCCGCGCGAAATTCGTCCAGCACCTCCTCGAGCGGGTACGCACGATCCGTGTCGGAGACCCCATCCAGCGGAGCACGGACCTGGGCCCGCTCGTGAGCCCCGTCCAGCAGAAGCGCGTGCTCGAGTTCGTCGAGAAGGGAAAGGACGAGGGCGCGAAGCTCAAGATCGGCGGCACGGACGACAAGAAAAAACACCCGAAGGGCGCCTTCGTCGTCCCGACCGTCTTCGACTCGGTCGCGCCCGATATGGCAATCGCGCAGCAGGAGATCTTCGGGCCGGTCCTGGACGTGCTCGAGTTCTCGACGTTCGACGAGGCGATCGAGATCGCGAACGGGGTGGCCTACGGTCTCGCGGGCAGTGTCTGGACGAACGACCTGAGGACCGCGATCCGGGCGGCCCACGCGCTCCGGTTCGGGGACGTCTGGGTCAACGACCACCTCCCTCTCGGCTCGGAGACCCCGCACGGCGGGTTCAAGCAATCCGGGTTTGGCAAGGACCTCGGGACGGATTCGCTGAACGACTACACGGTCGTGAAGAACATCTACGTCGACCTGACGGGACAGGCGCGCAAGGGCTGGCACTATACCGTCTACGGCGACCCGGCCTAGCGGGGAGGGAGGCGTGGCCGCGGGGGCACCGGCGCTCGGTCGAGGCGCCCTCTTCATCGGCGGCGAGTGGCGGCCGCCCGCGGGAGGGACGTACGCTCCGGTCATCGACCCGTCCACCGGACAGTCGATCGGAGAGGCTCCGATCGCCTCCGCGGTGGAAGCGCGCGAGGCGGTCGAGGTAGCGGCCCGGATGGAGGAGGCCTGGGGTTCGACCCCCGGCCACGCCCGGGCGAAGATCCTGCGCGCCGCCGCGGCTCGCCTCCGGGACGACCGGGAGGGGATGGCTCGTCTCATCGCTTCCGAGGTGGGAAAGCCGATCGTGGACGCCCGCGTCGAGGCGGACCGGGCGGTCACCGTCTTCGAGCTCGCCGCCGACGAGATCCGCCATCTCGGAGGCGAGAGTTTTCCGGCGGACGCGTACGAGCGGCCCGCCGGCAACGAGCAACGGTTCCTGTTCACCGTGCGCGACCCGATCGGCGTGGTCGTCGCGATCGGTCCGTTCAACTTCCCCCTCAACCTGCTTTCGCACAAGGTCGCGCCGGCGCTCGCGGCCGGCAACCCCGTGGTGGCGAAACCGACGAGCGCGGCGCCGTTCACCGCGCTACGGCTCGCCGAGCACCTGGCGGCGGCGGGACTCCCCGCTGGTGTCCTCAACGTGGTCGTCGGACCCGGGCGCACCGTCGGCGATGCCTTGGTCGAGCACCCGAGCACGCGTCTCGTCACGTTCACCGGGTCGACCGAGGTCGGCAAGGGGATCGCGGAGAAGGCGGGCCGGCACGCGAAGCGCGTGATCCTCGAGATGGGAGGGATGGACCCGTTCGTCGTCCTGGACGATTCACCGCTCGACGTCGCGGTCGCGGCCGCGGCCCGGGGCGCGTTCGGCTACTCCGGCCAGGTCTGCACGGCGTCGAAACGGTTCCTGGTTCAGGACACGGTCGCCGAGAAGTTCGCTCGTTCGCTCGCCGAGCGGGCGCGGTCCCTGCGCGTCGGTCCGGCGCTCGACGAGGCGACCGAGGTGGGCCCGCTCATCGACTCCGCCGCGGTCGCCCGGATGGAGGAGCTCGTGGCGGACGCCCGGTCCCACTCGGCGAAGATCCTCACCGGCGGCTCCCGACCGGCCGGGGGCGCCGGGAGCTTCTACTCGCCGACGGTATTGGACGAGGTCTCCGAGAGCGCGCGCGTCGCCCACGAGGAGCCGTTCGGACCGATCGCCCCGGTGCTGCGCTTCCACGACCTCGATGACGCGGTGCGGATCGCGAACTCGACCCCGTACGGTCTTCAGGCCGCGGTCTACACCCGCGACCTCGCCCGCGGGTT
>JASHUP010000057.1 GCA_030039915.1 Thermoplasmata archaeon
GATGTCCTCGACGCTCACGACCTCGATCTTGGCTCGGCACGGGCCGATGCGGTCGACGGTCTCGAGCCCCGAGGCCAGGATCGCGGTCTCGACCTGGTCGAGGGACGACGGGATCAGGATCTCGCCTTCGCTCTTTCCTTTTCGGCTATCGATCTCGACCTCGATCCGGCCGATGCGGCCGGATTTCTGGAGGTCGCGAAGGTCGAGCTCGTCGCCGAGCAGGCCTTCGGTCTGTCCGAACACCGCGCCGACGACGTCAGGTTTGTCGATGACGCCTTCGGCGGCGATGCGGGCTCGGATCTGGTACTTTGCGGCGTTGGGGTCGTTGGTCATATTCGATTCTCCTCATGGTGGAAAGCGCCCGCACAGTGCGGGGGTCTCCTCCGAGGAACGATCCTAGGTACGACCCGCGTCGCCGGTTGATGCGCGGAGATTACGACAGGGCTGTGGGCGGAACATGAGTCGTGATTCCGGATCTCCTGACGACGTCGGGAGGATGCCTCCTTTCGTCCCCGGAGGGGTGCTTTCCATGGCTGATGAGCCGGGAGGCCTATTTAAGCGGACCCCTTCGCGCGTCGGTCGCTTCGTCGCGGGCTTCTACCGGCGGAGCGGTGTGCTTCTGCGAACTAACAGTCTTTATAGCTCTCTCCTCTACGCGACCTCGGAGCCTGTTCTCATGCCCCGCAAATCTGCGCGAAAGGCGAACGCCGTGCCGGAACCCGGCACTCCTTCTCCCGAACCTCCCCTCGCGGACGACGATTTTGTCTCGTCGCTCAAGTCCGAGCTGACGAAGACCCAGGAGGCCGCCAACGCGAAGACCGGTGAGGACCTTTCCGAGCGGGCGGAGATCAACCGCCGTCTCTTGCAGGATCTCTGGGAGGTCCACAACCAGTTCGAGGACGTCTCGGTGCACCTCACGATCGATCCTTCGCAGACGCTCTTCGCCACGTTCGCCGAGTACCCGACCAAGTGGACCTTCAAGGAGAACTTCGATTTCGGCGCGGTGAAGACGATCGAGCTCGGCGATCGCGCGAGCGGGTGGGTCGGATTCACCTTGCGGTTCTGGTACTACCGGACTCCCGAGGGAAAACCGCACCTGCGCGGAATCTTCGAATGGTGCGATGGCGAGAGCTATCACCGCTACTCCGGCTGGATGCGAATGATGAGCCAGGCGGTCCTTTACGACTCCGCTGAAGACGAGGTCCACGTCGGGGATCTCCACCGCGTCCTGAAGGACGTGGTCGTCCAGTGGTACTCGGCGCACCTCGCGCGCACTCCCGAGTCGTTCGTCGCGCACCTCAAGGAGAAGTACCCGCAAGGGGCCTCCTACGCGAAGGAATCGTACCGGTAGGGACCCCGGTCCCCCCGCCCACCGTCCGCCGGGCGCACGGTCGCCCGAGGGTTGAAATAAGCCGGGGCCGCTGGGGCGACCCGCCATATCCTGGACGGTCCCCGGACCGGGAGGGATGGCCGAGGGGTACGTGGCGGGCGAGCTGCGCGGGCACTTGGTCGCCTATTTCGAAGAGCATCACAAGCTCCTCGAGGCCGGTGCCCTCCAGCTCCTGCTCTCCGACTACCAGCCGATCGCGCTCTCGAAGGAAGTCCTCGCCCACGCCGAAGCGGACTCACCCTTCGTCACCCGCGAGATGGTCGAGAGCCAGCTCGCTCGCCGCCACGGCCCTCCGTCCCGGTCCGAGCCACCGACTTCGGGGCTCGCCGCGAGTGCGTCCGCTCGGCGGACCGTGCCCCCGTTCGAGCTACTTCGCGAGGGATTCACCGGACCTCCCGTAGCGACCCAGCCGATCGCCGCGTACGAGGCGCTCTTCCACTCCCGCTACCGAGCCCTCTCTCGACTGCTCCGAGGTCGGCCCGACCTTCCGAACGTGCGTCCGATCCGAGAGCTGCGAGTTTCCGAGGGCGTGTCGTCGGTCATCGGATTGGTTCGAGACGTTCGGGAAACCCCGCAGCGTCACCACTTCATCCTCACCGTCGATGACGAGACCGGCTCCCTCGAGGCGTTCGTTCCGAGGGATTCCCCGGCGTCGCGGCCGACGTTCCTCCCCGACGAGGTGGTCGGGCTCAAGCTCGCGTTCGGAAAGGGACCGGGCCAGATTCCGCGCGTCGCGCACGTCGAGCGACCCGACGTCCCGTCGACGCGCGCTCACGGGCGTGCCCCGTCCTCGCGGCGGGCACTCTTCCTCTCCGACCTCCACGTCGGAAGTCGCTCCTTTCTGTCGGAGAGCTGGGCCCACCTGGTGGAGTTCCTGCGGGGTCGAGGACCCCTCCCGGACCTCGCCGCGTCGATCGACCACGTCGTCATCGCGGGGGACCTCGTCGACGGGATCGGGGTCTATCCCCGACAGGAGCGCGACCTCGCGATCTCGGACGTCGTCGAGCAGTACGCCGAGCTCGGTCGCCGCCTCGCCGAGCTTCCGGATCGACTGACGGTCGTCGTCATCCCGGGAAACCACGACGCGGTCTGCCCGGCGGAGCCGCAGCCAGCGCTTCCCTCCAACCTTTCCTCGCTGCTGCCGACCAACGTTCGGGCCGTGGCGAACCCGTCGACCTTCGCGCTCTCCGGGGTGGTGATCGAAGCGTACCACGGAAGGAGCTTCGACGACCTGATTCCGGCCATCCCGGGCGCTTCGTACGCACGCCCGACCGAGGTGATGAAGCGCATGCTCCAGATGCGGCACCTCGCCCCGATCTACGGGGACCGCACTCCGCTCGCGCCCCTTCCGCGAGACGGTCTCGTCATCGACCCCGCGCCCGACATCCTGGTGACCGGACACGCCCACACCTACGGGGTCGACCGGTACCGCGGGGTCCTGCTGATCAACGCCTCGACCTGGCTCGCCGAGACCGAGTATCAGCGGATGCGCAACATCTCCCCGGTCCCCGCCCGAGCGGCCGTGGTCGACCTCGCGAACCTCGGGGTTGCGACGCTCGACTTTTCGGCGGGGAGTCCAGTGGTCGGAGGCGCGGAGGCGTGAGCCCGTACCCGCTCGAACCGGCAAGGTCGCTCGGACCGATGCGCCTCGTGCTGACGACGTACCCCTCGCGCGAGGCCGCGCTCTCGGCCGCCCACGCGGCACTCCGGGCGGAGCTCGCGGCCTGCGCGAACATCGTGCCGGTCTCCTCCCGGTACTGGTGGAAGGGGCGCCTCGAGTCGGCCGACGAGGCGCTCGTCCTGTTCAAGACCGCCCCGAAGCGGGTCGGCGCCCTCTTCCGCTTCCTCGAGACGAACCATCCCTACGAGGTTCCCGAGATCGTCGAGGTCGACGTCCCGAGGGTGGGGGCCGCCTATCTTCGCTACCTGGCGGCGACGCTCGACCCGGAGTCCCCGCCCCCGCCGATGGGGGGAGGGGCTATGCGTCGGGGAGCACGGCGAGCCCGGGGAGCTCCACGCCCTGGACGAACTCGAGCGCGGCACCGCCGCCCGTCGAGATGAACCCGAAGCTTCCGCTTACCCCAAGGTCCTGGGCGATCCGGGCGGAGTCCCCACCGGCGGCGACGTGGAACCCCGGAATCCCGCCGAGCCGAGCGAGCACTTCTCGCGTGCCCCCGGCGAACCTCGGATCCTCGGCAAGCCCGAGCGGCCCGTTCCAAAAGACGGTCTTCGAGCTCGCGAGCACCCCCGCGAAGCGCTCGCGCGTCGC
>JASHUP010000058.1 GCA_030039915.1 Thermoplasmata archaeon
CGGGCGACCACCCCATGGCTGAGCTCGTGCAGGACGACACCGACCACGAGCGCGACGATCCCGTACCCGATCGGAATGATCGGGTTGATGCCGGGAATCCCCACTGCTTCGGTCACCGACGGGGCGGTCGCGGCCGTGAGGCGGAACGACTCGATCGCTCCGAAGATGAGGAGCCCGATGATCACCGCCATCGCGACCGCCGCCAGCGCGATCCCGAGGTCTCCAGCCGCGGTCCAGAACCTCCGGAAGCGACCCCACCGATCCAGCGCCGAACGACCGCGCTGCGTCTTGATCATCAGCGCCGGCCCGAAGAGCGAGATCGACCGGTTCGGGCCGAGACGGCCGGTTCGATAGAGGGCGTAGACCACCACGCCGTAGAGGACGACGACGAGGAGCGCGATCTCGTAACCGAGGTACGGATTCACGGCGAGTTCCGCCGTCCCCACGTCGGGGGTCGTTTAAGACGTCTCGCGGTTCGAAGATCGGGGAAGGGGGATATGCGGTGCATCTCCTAGGTACTGGGCCGCTGTGACCGAACGACCGCTGGACGCTGCCGCTATTCTCGCGGTCCTCCTGGTGGTGGTCGTCGTGGGAGCGTACAGCCCACGGCCGGCCGCCCTCGCCGTCGGTGGTATGTCGGGAGGAGCGTCCGGCAGTCCCCTCGAGACGACTTCCTCCGTCGGGCTGCCCGCGAACATCCCGGACGGCAAGGTCCAAATGGCGCCGGCGTTCGTTCCTACGGCGAACACCCCGCCGATCGGTCCGGTTCCACCGGACGAATCGATGTCGGTGCTGGTCGGACTCGCGACACCCGACCCCGACGCGGTCTCGGGCTTGCTCTCGGCCCTGTATACCCCGGGCACGCCCGAGTACCACGACTTTGTCTCCCCCAACGAGCTCGCCGAGCGGTTCGGCCCGAGCGATCCATCGATCTCGGCGGCCGTCGGATACTTCGACGGTTTTGGACTCGACGTGAGCGTGAGCCCGGACCATCTCCTCCTCACGGTGACGGGTCCGAGCCGAGAGCTCGGCGACGCGTTCGGGACGACGCTCGACGAGTACCGCTCCCCGGCCGGCGGCTGGTTCGTGAGCCACCCGAGTCCCGCGACGTTGCCGGCGGTGGCACCGTGGTCCGGTGTCTACGGGCTCGGCAATCGGACCCCGCTCGTCTCCGACGTGGCCACCGAGGGGCTCTCGTCCGCGAACGTGGAGCCGCTCGCGACGTGCGCCGGTACTGGTCCGACCGACCTCGATGCCTGCCAAATCTGGCAAGCGTACAACATGTCGACCCTCGTCTCGAGCGGGATCAACGGTTCCGGAACCCGGATCGCGGTCGTGGATGCGTACAGCTCGGCCGAGTCCCAGAACGCGCTCACCTCGGACATTAGCTCGTTCGCTGCCCAGAACGGGATCGCCGTGGGGACGGTCAACTTCGTCTATCCCGACCCCACGTCCGCTGACCTCAACGTGAGCACGAATCCCGACTGGAACGTCGAGGACGCCCTCGACCTCGAGTGGGCGCGCGCGGCGGCGCCGGGCGCGACGATCGACATGACGTTCTCGCCCAACCCCGGGATCGGTCTCTACGAGGCGGTCGATTGGCTCGTCGCCCACCAGGCGGTGAACGTGATCTCGATGAGCTGGGGAGAACCGGACGTGGGGGTCTACAACTCGTTCGACCAGCCCTGCTCCTCCGCGTGCAACGCCTCGACCGACGGGAGCTACGGCATCCTCTCGCCGGTGCTCGCCTTCGCGGCCGCCGAGGGGATCAGCATCTTCGCCGCGAGCGGAGACTGCGGGTCGGCGGACGGCACCTCGGGAGTCGCGACCAACTACCCTGCCTCCGACCCGGACGTGACCGGCGTAGGGGGGACGAACCTGATCGTCGACGCGAACGGTTGGGACGGGGAGACGGCCTGGAGCG
This sequence comes from Thermoplasmata archaeon, assembly GCA_030039915.1. The sequence goes on from JASHUP010000058.1 coordinate 1,925, forward strand.
GCAACTCGAGCGGAGCCGCGTCGCCCGGATGTCAGAACCAGGGAGGCTCCGGAGGAGGATACTCGCCGTTCCCCCGACCGTGGTGGCAGAGCGCGCTCCCGGCGTCCCCGGCCGGTCGCGGCGTGCCCGACGTGGCCCTGGACGCCGAGAATCCCGTCGACATCGTCTCGAACGGCCACACGCTGGCGGTGGCCGGGACCAGTGTCGCCACGCCGATCTGGGCCGGCATCGCCGCGATCGCCGACCAATCCGCGGGCGCACCGCTCGGGTTCCTGAACCCGGCGCTCTACCGCATCGCCGCCGGCGCGAACTACTCGGCCGACTTCCACGACATCGTCTCCGGTACCAACGGTTACTCGGCGGGACCCGGATGGGACCCGGTCACGGGCCTCGGCTCGCCCCGGGTCGCTTCGCTCGTCCAGAACCTCGCAGCGCGCGTCGCGGTCTCGACCGGCACGGTCGCCTCGTTCCTGTACGCCACCCCCCGGATCGGGAAGGTCCCCCTGACGGTGACGTTCTCCGTCGTGTCGACCGGCGGCACCGGATCGTATCCGCTCGAGGGGGTCTCGTTCGGAGACGGCAATGCGTCGTTCGCTCCGGGCGGCGCCGCGAGTCACACTTACTCGGTTCCCGGTGTGTACACGGCCCAGGCCTACGTAGCCGACTCCGAAGCGAACTACTCGCTCTCCCCTCCTCTGGCGATCGTCGTGGGCGGAGGAACCTCGCTCAACGTCACGCTGACCGCCTCCTCCGAGAGCCCGGCCGTCGGCGCGGCCGTGACCTTCTCCGTCGGGGTCGTGGGCGGGGTTTCGCCGTACGAGTACAATTTCTCGTTCGGGGACGGGACGTTCCTCGACGGAGCATCCTCCTCGACAGCGACGCATGTGTTCGGGGCTCCGGGAAGCTTCTGCGCGGCCGTCGTCGTCTCCGACGCGGCCGATCCTCCGGACGGCGGCGGCAGCGGCCGGGTCGCGGTCGGGGTCGGCGGGGCTCCTCGGCCCGACTGCCGGAACGACACGGCGCCGCTCACCCTGACGCCGATCGCCGGCGTCGGAGAACGGGATGCCCCCGCGGACTTTCCGGCACTCTTCACGGTCGGCGGTGGCTCGGGGTCGACCGGCGGCCTGCCCACCTCCGTGCAGTACTCTTCCACGGACCCGTACGTGGCGGCGTGCGGGTGCGCCATCTTCCGAGCTCCCGGGACGTACAACGTCACCGCCTACGCGAACGACAGCGAGAACGAGGAGACCTCCGCGCAGACCAGCGTCTCGGTCGCTCCCCCGCTCGTCGCGAACTTCACGGCCAGCCCGACGTTCGGCACGGCACCGCTCACCGTCGCCTTCCGTGCGACCGCCTCCGGAGGGTACGGCACCAACCCCGCGACGACGGTCTGGTCTTTCGGAAACGGTTCCCAAGCGACCGGGGCCTCGGTCTCGGCGACGTACTCCGCCCCGGGAATGTACGTCGCGGTTGGGCACCTCTCCGATCTGGGCGACGGGAACGCGAGCGAAGCGTTCCTCATCGACGTCCAACCGGCCGGTTCCCCCGTCCCGTTCCTCACCGCCACGGTCGGACCGGCCGTCGACGTCGCGGCCGGGACTCCGGTGAATTTCACCGCGGAAACGTACGCGGCCAACGGGACCCCGGTCCCATCCGCGTTCCGCTGGACCCTTCCGGACGGCTCGGGAGCGTTCCGAGCGTCGACCAACTGGACGCTCGTCTCACCTCTCCCGGGAGTCGGCGGGCGGACCCTCGTCGCCCAGGTGACCGCGATCGAGGAGACGAGCGAGGCGACCGTGACCGCAGATCTTACGCTCCCGGAGTTCGTGGCGACCGAGGCCGGCGGGTTCGTGCCTCGGGCAAATGCCCTGGAGTTCTCGGACTCGGGCGGGCCCCTCCTCGGGCCGGCACCGCTGAACTGGTCGGAGACCGCGACGGTCTCGGGACCCGGAACCAGCTCGGTCGACTGGATGCTGGGGGACGGCGGGAGCGCGAGCGGCCTCGAGGTCGACCACCACTTCGCCGCCGGACGGTACACCGTCGTCGTCACCGCGGTCGACTCCTGGGGGGATCGGGCGGTCGACGTCCGGTCCGTCGGGGCGAACGAGTCCGTGATTCCGTCGGTCTCGCTCTCCCCGACCTCGGGAACGTCGCCGCTCGTCGTTACCTACCGAGCGACCAGTACCGGCGGCGTCGGCCCGCCGTACGACTACCGCTGGGCGTTCGGCAACGGGGTCAACTCGACCGGACCGAACGGGACCGTCCTCTTCGAGGCGAACGGAACGTATCGGGTGACGCTCACCGTCAGCGACCTCGCCAACGATACCGCTCGGGGGGTCTGGATCGTGACGGTCGGCCACTCGTCCGTCGCCGCTTCCGCCGCCTTCCCGTCGACGATCCTCCTCGCGGGCGCGGCGGCGGCCGGCGGTGCGATCGCGCTCCTGGCCGCCGTGAGCCGACGGGGACCCTCCCGCCGGAACACTAGCCCTTGACCACGCCCAGCGGGACGAGGCGGGCCACGCGACGCGTGAGGCCGGCACCCTCGGCGACGCGGACGACTTCCTCGACGTCCTTGTAGGCGCCCGGCGCCTCTTCGGTGACGCCTTCTCGCGAGCTCGAGCGGACGACGATTCCGCGGCTCGCGAGCGTCTGCGTGACCTCCTCGTAGCGGAACGCCCGCACCGCCGCGTGGCGGCTCAGGCGTCGGCCGGCGCCATGGCAGGAAGAGCCGAACGACCGCTCCATCGCCGTTGGGAGGCCGGCGAGGACGTAGCTCGCGGTCCCCATGTCGCCCGGGATGAGCACGGGCTGGCCGAACGAGCGGTACATCGCGGGCACCTCCTCGCGGCCGGCCGGGAACGAGCGGGTCGCCCCCTTCCGGTGGACGAGGAGCCTCCTCGGCCCGCGCTCGGTCGCGTGCTCCTCGACCTTCGCCATGTTGTGGGCGATGTCGTAGACGACGGCGAGGTCGAGCGCCTCCGCGGGTCGAGCGAACACGGAGGA
>JASHUP010000059.1 GCA_030039915.1 Thermoplasmata archaeon
CGCTCGATCACGAGCTGCTCGGTGTAGTGCGCCCATCCCTCGACGAACGACGGCGAGTGGTAGACCTTGCGCGCGAGACTCCCCGGGGTGGAGCGGAAGTGGAGGTACTGCAGGTAGTGTCCGGGATAGACCTCGTGGACGGTGATGTTCTTCAGCATCGGGAAGTTGAACGAGCGCAGCCACTCCTCCTGCTGCGCGCTGCTCCACGTCGGGTCGACCGGGGTGATGTAGTAGATCCCCTCGGTCGAGGCGGTGTCGAACGGTCCCGGAGGGTCCATGCTCGCGGTCGAGAGCGCCCGTCCCCAGACCGGCGTCTCCTCGACACGACAGTTGGCCCCCGCCGGAACCGTCACGAGCGCCTTCGCCTCCACGAACCGAAGCGCCTCCTCGACGTAGCGCGCAGCAGTTGGGATCATTTCAGCGGCCGCCGGATGACCGCGGTAGATCCGCTCGAGCAGCTCGTCGACCGTCAGGTGCTCCCCCTGGGCGATCTCCGAGAGCCGATGCTGGTTCCGGGCGAGGTCGGCGGCCCCGGCGCGACGGATCTCGTCGAACGGCGCCTCGATCCCTTCCCGCACGAACAGCAGCCGCTGGAAGAGCGCCGGGCCGAGGGCGAAATCGGGCGTCGCGCGCGGAAGATGGTGCTCCTTCAGCCAGCCGAGGAACTCGGTGACGGCGGCTTCGGCCGAAGCGCGGGCGACAGCCACCGCTTCCTGGAGGCCGGCTTTCGCGGCGAACGCCTCCGCCTCCGCGAAGTGCGCCGGAAGGCCTCCGCCCATCGCGAGCGAGAGCTGGACGAACGGACGGGGGAGCGTCTCCCGCAGCCGAGCCCGTCCGTCCGCGAGCAGACGGGGCACCTCGCGGAGCGTCGCGACGATCGCGTCGACGCGGTGCTCGACCGGAGCGTACTCCTTCGCGATGTACGCCGTGAGGGAGATGCTCCCGACGTAGTTCATCGGGTTCCGTTCGAGGTCGGCGGTGAACCGCAGGTCGAAGAGCGGGCTCTCCAGGAGAAGGCTCAGCAGGAACCCGTCGGTCTTCCGCGGCGAGGCGAGGCCCTCGCGCGGGACGGCGGCGAGACGGGCCAGGAGGTCGTCCGCGGTCCGGACCCATTGGTCCGTGGCGCCCTTCGAGAGGTCGGGGACACGACCGTCGTAGTCGTGGAGACCCAGCCCCACGGCGTACGATGGTTGCAGCACGAAGAGATGGTCGACGATCTCTCGCTCGAGCGCGTCGAACTCGGAGACGGAATCGTTCGCGGAACTCATGGTAGCGGGGCTCGGGGAACGGACCGAGCTCAAAAGCTCACGGGCCGAGAGGATGCTCCGCTCCCCCGGTCATTCGACCCAGGTCATCCTGCACGTAGCGCAGCGGTGGTCAACGAGCGGAGTCCCGCAGACGAAACACTTCGAGAGGCTGTCCACCGGGCTCGCCGCGGGGACCGGCGGCGAGGGACGGGCGGGCAGTGGAGGGGGCGATCGACTCGTCGGCGGGGCGACGGGGGCCGGGGCTGGGGAGGGCGACGCCGGAGCCGGAGTGGGCTCGCTCGGCGTGGCGGCCGGGGCGGGTTCGGCAGGTGGGGTCGCCGCCTCCGGTTTTTCCGCGTCGGGCTCCGGGTCCTTGTCCCGGCGGAACCGTCGGAAGAGGGACATGAACTCCCCCGAGACGGTCGCGCTCTTTACTCCGCGCCCCACCGGCCCGCACACGTTTTTGGGGCGAGCGCTTCCCGGCACCATGGCCCCGACCCCGTCCGAACGGCTTCGCGAGCTCGGCATCGAACTACCTCCGCCCCCTCGGCCCGCCGGGGCATACTCGCCGGTGGTGCACGACCACGGACGCGCGTGGGTGTCGGGCCAGATCGTGACCGAAGGCGGGGCCGTGGTGCACCCCGGCCTCGTGGACCGCGACGTGCCGGCCGACGTCGCCCGGGACCTCGCTCGTCGTGCGACACTCCAGGCGTTGAGCGCGCTCGGCGCCGAACTGGGGTCGATCGACCGGATCCGTCGATTCCTGAGGGTGACGGTCTACGTGGCGTCCTCCCCGGGGTTCGGCCGCCAGCACGAGGTGGCGAACGGGGCGACCGAGCTGCTCATCCAGCTGTTCGGCGACGCGGGACGTCCGGCCCGGGCCGCGGTCGGCGTTGCCGGCCTTCCGCTCGAGGCTCCCGTCGAGGTCGAATACCTCGCCGCGACGGACTAGGGTACCCGTGAAGCCGGCCGCGTGGGACGGGGTCTATCGGGACGGACGCGACCTCTTCACCGTCAACCGGACACCCGGTTCGAAGGTCTACGGCGAGACGCTCACGACCGCCGACGGGGTCGAGTACCGAGGCTGGGATCCGTTTCGCTCGAAGCTCGCCGCGCTACTCCTCAAAGGGGCGCCCCCAGACGTCCTCGGACGGCCGAAGACCGTCCTCTACCTCGGAGCAGCGCACGGCACCACCGTCAGCCATCTCTCCGACGTGTTCCCCGATGCGACGATCTTCGCGATCGAGAAGAGCCCGACCTCGTTCGCGCCGCTTCTCGCCCTCGCGCGACGCCGACCCGGCCTGGTTCCGATCCTCGCCGACGCCCAGCTGCCCGAGCGCTACCAGGCGGACGTCGGCGCGGTCGAGCTCGTGTACCAGGACGTCGCGCAGAGGAACCAAGCAGGGATCTTCGTCGAGAACGCGCGAGCCTGCCTCGCCCCGGGGGGCCGCGGCCTCCTCATGCTCAAGGTCCGCTCGGTCACGCAGCAGCGTCCGACCCCGACGGTGGTCCGGGAAGCCCGTCAGACCCTCTCGACGGCTCGGCTTACCGTGACGTACGAGACGCCGCTCGCCCCGTTCGCTCGGGAACACGTCGCGCTCGCGGTCGAGAGCTGACCCGCACCGTTCACGCTCCAGCGGGAGCTGGCCGAGGAAATACCGGGCCCCCCGTCCTCCACGGCGGGTCGACCCGTGGCGAGGTTCGCTCTCGGTCCGACAGCAGGGCTCCTTGCCCTCGTGGTTGACTCCGCTCTCGTGGTCGGTCTTACCCTCGGTACGTTCGGGCCCGTGGCGTCGGTGCCGCCTCCCCACCTCGACGAAGCGGTCGTCGGCCACTCCGAAACCAACGCCTCCTCGACGGGCCTCACCGTGGACCCAGCCTCCTACTGGCTCCGGACGGGGTCGAACGTCACCTTCCGCGCGGTGTGGTCCACCCTGTTGCCCTTGTGCCGAATCGTCCCTCTGTGGTACTCCTGGTCGCTCGCGGGCTCGAACATCACGGGGTTTCTCAACGCGACGACAGGTCCCTCCGCCACGTTCGTGGCGGCCAGCTTCGCTTCGGGGACGTCCGACGTCGACGTGCGGTCGGACGCCGTGCTTGACTGCGGCGGGAACGAGGCGGTTGTCGATCGGACGGGCGTCGCCAACGTCTCGGTCGCCGTTCCTCTCTCGGTACGGGACGTCGGCGTGACGCCCGACCCGCTTCTGCCCGGGGAGAATGCTACGCTCCGCGGTACCGTCGAGGGCGGGGAGCCTCCCTACTCCCTCGTCGTAGCGTGGGGGGATGACACTCGAACGGTGTTCGTTCTTTCGGCCCCCGGAGCCTTCTCGCTCAACCACAGCTTCGCGGCCGGCGAGTTCACCCCGTCGCTCCTCGTAAGCGACTCGGCCGGAAATCTCGTCAACATATCCGTCGACGAGAGTATAGGAGTCGGCACCGGCCTAGAAGTGGGCATCATCCCCTCTAGTTCTACGGCCGAAGTGGGGATCCCAGTCGATTTCGCCGGGATCGTCAGTGGGCTTGCTCAAGGTACCACCCCACTCTTTGACTGTTCTAACGCGACGAATAGCGTCGGCACGGGAGATTCCGAAAACTCCAGTGTTACCGTGTTCTCGTGCACGTTCACCTCCGTGGGTCCCCAAGTCGTGCTGTTCGGAGCGTACCCCGTCGCACCAGGAGCGCCGACCGACAGCGTCGTCCTGGTCGAGCAAGTCAACCCGACCCCCCGCATTTCGATCGAACCACTGACGCTTGTCGACAGTGCTGGGAATCTTGCAGACGCGCTGGTAAGTGTGTCTGGAGGCGTGTTGCCTCTCGCTCTTACGTGGACTACCGGAGAAAATCAATCGGGTGGAAACGAAACACTCGAATCCGACGGGCAAGGAATCGTTGGGATTGTCCCGGAGGGGCCTGGCGCTATCGAGTTGACGACTCGGCTTATTGATAGCTTGGGAATCACGTCGGATAACACAACGCCACCGCTCGACGTTTACCCGCAGCTCGATGCAAACGTAACAGGCAATGATTCGGTCATTGGTTCCGAAATAATTGCCGGTGTGCAGGGGGTAGTATACTCTGGTTGTGCTCCTTTCTTCTGGTGGGTAGTCCCAGCGTATCCCCCTCTGAACAGTTCTGCAGAGAACGGGAGTCTGGCTGGAGTTTCAGATTTTGATTGGAGTGCCTTTTACGCTCTTGAAGGGAGCCTGCCAATTTCAGTGGTACTACTCGACGGATGTGGAGACTTTTGGGAAGAACAGTTTTCGGTTCCCCTCTTTCCGCCGCTTCTCGCTCTCGTCGCTGCGTCACCCGTCTCCAACTCTTCGAACGACGCAATTGGACTCAATCTATCGATCCGCGGAGGAAATCCCCCATTTGACATCGAACTGAGTGAGAACGGAAATGAAACGTGGAATCTGCGGGCGGTTGGAGACGGCAGATATCACTGGCTGTTCGCTGTTGACGGCCCGGGCACGTACCCTTTTTCAGTCGCAGTCAGCGATTCCCTTGGAACTTGCTCTTGGGCGAACGTTACGGTCATCTACGTTTCGCCAGGGCTCGAACCGATTGGACCCTCTCCGACGCCGCCATCGCCCCCCATTACACCCCCAAAACCAGCCGGAGACCCGGCCTCTCCTTCCATAACGGATGTTGGCCTCCTACTGATTCCACTTGCGATTCCAATTAGCGGCGCAATTATCGTACTGTGTGTGCGGCTTCGCCACGATCGAAAGATCCCTCAGAGCGGCCGACCAAATGCGACGGCGGCTCTAAGAAAAGTCTTCGAAACCGTTCACGGCATTGAACGGCATACCGTGGAGAAAGCGGCTGAGGCGGAGGGAATTCCGCATCGAATCGTAAAGTCGACTATCGATCAACTCGTTTCTAGTGGTACGATCCGTTCAGAGAACAGAACTTCTGGCGACGAGAGGCTTTCCTGGACTAGCGATGGTGATTGATGGCTTTGGGACAGCCGCTTACCGCTCCAAAGCGAGGTTTATAGGGACCTGCGGACCCGACGGGGACGTGGGCGCGGAGGCGACCATCGAGGGGCCGCCCCGCCGCCGGGCGAGCTGGAGCCTGAAGACGATCGTCGAGGACGTTGCCGGCCGCCCGATCGGGGAGCTTCAGGACCCGGCGAAACCCGTCCATCCGTACCTCAAGGCCCGGGATGTTCAACTCCCGGCCGTCGCGTCCCCCTCTTCGGCCGAGAGCTACGACCCGATCGACCGACTCTATCCTCCGCTCGTCGGGGAGACCGGCCGGACCTTCCACGGGCCGGACCACGAACACCACGCGGAGACCCTCGAACGGCACCAGCCGCTCCCCGGTCGGGTTCCCGGCCCTTCGCATCGGCCCGAGCGACTCTACCTTCACTACCTGCTGCTGCACATGGACCGGCTGAGCGGTTCGGCCCTGCGTTATC
>JASHUP010000060.1 GCA_030039915.1 Thermoplasmata archaeon
GGACCGTACAGCGAGCCGACCCGGACCTCCGCGTTGCGCACGCGGTTCTTCTCGAGATTCTCACGGGCGAGACGCGTGGCCCGGCGGTTCACGTCGGTGAGCACGACCCGCCCATCGGGAGCGGACTTCGCGGCGGCGACCCCGACCGCTCCCCACCCACACCCCAGGTCGAGCACCCGGTCCGCCCGTCGCAGGGAGAGGTTCTCGATGAGCAGAGCGGTCCCCGGGTCGAGCCCGTGGGACGCGAAGATCCCGGAGTCGACGACGAACGACAGCAGCTCCCCCTGGTAGAGGAATCGGCGTTCGACTCGGGCCGAGCGGACACGCGGCTGCTCCGCGAAGTACTGTTCTTGCGCCGGAGCGTCGTCCTCGGCCATCAGCCGCCCGTATGCCGCCGGAAGATCGACTCTCGCTTCGGGGGGGTCGACGTACGGGTCCCGAGGGCTTCGCGGAGGAGGTCGCGCTCGCGACCCGAGAGCGACCGGGGCAGCTCGACGTGGACGGTGACGATCTGGTCGCCGCGCGAGGAGCCCCGGTACCGGGGGAACCCGCGGCCCCGCAGTCGGAACTGCGTCTCGGGTTGCGTGCCCGTAGGAATCTTGAGCGCGGCTCTCCCCTCGATGGTCGGCACCTCGACCTCGCCGCCGAGGAGCGCGACCGAGAGCGCGATCGTCGTCTCCGAGAACACGTCCTGTCCCTCTCGCCGGAATTCGGTCGACGGCTCGAACAGCACCTGGACGAAGAGATCGCCGGTTCGCCCACCACCCGAGCCTTCCATCCCGTGGCCCGCGACCCGGAGCACCGATCCATCCTCGACCCCGGGGGGAACGGTGATCTCGATCTTCTCGACGCTCGAGGCTCGACCCTTCCCGCCGCAGGTCGGACACCGCTCGAGGATCCGCTGGCCCGTGCCGTGACAGCGCGGGCACTCGGCGATGGTGATGAGCTGCGTGTAGCCACGGTTCTGCACGCGTCGTACCTGACCCTGACCCTGACATTCGGGACAGGTCTCGAGCGCGGTCCCGTTCCGCGCGCCGGTGCCGTGGCAGTCGGGACACGGACCGGTGTGCGGCACGTCGACGGTCGGATGGGCTCCCTGCACGGCGGCGATCAGCGGCAGCCGGATCGCGAGCTCGATGTCGTTCCCCCGGAACGCACCGCCGCGACCGGCCCGACCGAACGGGGACCCGAACCCGCCGAAGAACTGCTGAAACAAGGGGGAGGCCCCGAGGAGGTCCTCGAGGTCGCCCATGTGCGTGAAGTTCTGCCAGTTGAATCCGCCCGGACCGAAGTCGGTCTCGACGCCGGCGAATCCCATCTGATCGTACTTCGCGCGTTTCTCCGGGTCCGCGAGGACCTCGTACGCCTCCGAGAACTCCTTGAACTTCTCCTCGGCGGCCTTCGGGTTCTCCTTCGCGACGTCCGGGTGATACTGCCGAGCGAGCCGGCGATACGCCTGCTTGATCTCGTCCTGACTCGCGGTCTTCGGTACGCCGAGGACCTCGTAGTAATCCCGCTTGGCCATGAGATGCCTTTCCGGAACGTGGGTCGACTACCGACGTTTCCTAGGACGCGCGCTATTAGCGTTTTCAGTCCGAGAAGGGGATCGCTCCCGCCACCGAAGCCTCACGCGCGTGCCCACGCGGGCGCGCAGCCGCTCGGCGGCCCGTCCCCCGCCGACCGATACCTCGACCAGACCAAAACTCGAGCCGAGGGTTCCGAGCCGGCCCCGACCGAGCGCTTCGTAGCTGGTCGTCCACGCCACGGTCCGCAGGGCCGACACACCGACGGCGAGGCCGACCCGGACCACGCCGGAACCGAGCCACCCCGAGGGAATGTTCGTGACGAGATTTCCGAACCGATCGATATGCAGCACCTCTCCGCCCGCACCCGCTCGTGTCCGGGCCGGGGCCGGGAGCTCGTACTCCATCGGTCGCGCGCGCGGACCCAGCGAGGACGCCCGAGCTCCGTTCGCGAGGCGCGCCGCGGCCGGAGCGAACACGTCCCGCCCGTCGAACGTCGTCCCCACCCGGCCCCGCGTGCCGAGGCGGGAGGAGTCGATCCGATACGCGGACCCCATCCCCAGCTCCTTCGCGAGGGGGACGAGCACGCCGTTGTCCGGGCCGACGAGGAGGGGACCGGCGCGCGTTGAAAGCACGATCGGGTGGCGCACGCCGCCGACCCCCGGGTCGACGATCGCGACGTGCACCGACCGGGGTGGAAAGCGGCGGGCCATTTCCCGGAACAGGAACGAAGCCTCCCGAACACCGTGCGCCGGGAGGTCGTGAGCGAGGTCGACGATCCGCGAGGGGGCGACCCCACCCGCGATCAGCGCCGCCTTCATCTGGGCGGCGTAGGCGGACCCCACGTCGCTCGAGAGAGTGACGAGACGGGTCCCCGGACCCCGGGGTCGAGGCACCACCGGGCCCCGCGGAAATCGGTCGCTCCGCCTACGACTTCATGATCGCGACCAGGAAGATCCCGATGGCGACCAGAGCGCCGACGACGGCGGCGACGATGACGAGCAGCGACTGGATGATGAGGTCCGGCAGCGAGAGCCCGTTCTTCGAGCCGAAGTCGCCCGCCGCGTAGAGGAATCCGATCAAGACCCCGACCACGAGCCCGACCACGAGCAGGGCGACCCCGATCGTCCGGCTCTTCCCGCTTCCGAAGTACGCTGTGAAGATCCCCGCGAGGATCAGGAAGAGCGCAAAGACCAGGAGGAGGACCACGAAGAAGACGTTCCAGTTCGTGTAGTTGATCGACGAGGTTCCCAACAGATCGAACATGTTCTACCCTTCAGAATTTGATGCCCGTGAGGGTCTTTGTGTCGATCACGCCCGGCACCGAGCGGATCTTGTCGACCACCAGCTGCCCGAGCGCGTTGAAGTCTTCGGCCTCCACCTTGGCGATCAGGTCGTACTCCCCGAACAGGGGGTGCAACTCCACGATCCCCTTCACCCGGAGGAGCTCGGTGTAGACCTCGTGCTCCTTGGCCGGAGCCGTACTGATCAGGACGAAGCCAATCGCCACGCGGGAACTCCCTCGGAAGGGCGCGAGAAGGTCCCCAGCTAATAAGCGTGTCGAGGAAGAGGAGGCCGCCGCTCCTCGAGGAAACGGTCGCCGACCCCCTATCGCCACTCGAAAGCGGTCCGCTTAAGTAACGCCCGCTTAGCCGGGGCCCGGAGATGGCTCTTTCCCTGAGAACCTGGCCGAGCCGCCTCCTGGCGCGGCCGTGGCTGCTCGCGTTCGTCCCGATCAACGCGGCGACCGCCGGGTTCGGGGTCGTGCTCCCGTTGCTCATCCTGATCCCGCTCCACGGTTCCTGGGCGGACGTCGCCGTGGCCGCGACGCTGTTCAACGCGGCGGTCATCCTGATGTCGGTGGTCTGGGGCCACCTCTCGGACCTCTACGCGGTCCGCCGGACGTTCCTGGTCATCAACTTCGCCGGCTACGGCGTTCTCTACGCCGTCTTGTCGACCGTCCACTCGATCCCCGAGCTGTACGCGGTCTACGCCGTGATCGGCGCGATCGCTCCGGCGGGAGCGAGCGCGTCGAACCTCCTGATCCTCGAAAAGTTCGACGACCGGGAGCGGCCGAACGCGTTCGCGTCCTATCAGGAGATGAGCATGATCGGTTCGATCGTCGGGATCGTCGCGGGGTACTTCTGGACGCTCGCCTCCGACGCGCTCTCGGGGCTTCTGCTGGTGATGGCGGTCCTCGCGATCGTGAGCGCCGTCGCCATCTGGTTCGGGATCCAGGAGTCTCCGCGGAAGCTCAAGACCCTCCATGTCGCCCGCCACCCCGAGAGTTTGCACTCACGGATCCGCGAACTCACGTCGTTCAAGCTCGCGATCCCGTTCTTTCCGACGCGCCCACGGTTCGGCCCCCATCCGCTGCGGCGGTTCCGCGCGTGGGTCCGCGCGGAGGTCCATCACGAGCTCCCGCTCATCATGGCCGCCGGGTTCCTGTTCAACCTTTCCTCGAACCTCTTCAACATCTCCTATACGCCGTTCCTCTACTCGGCCGGACTCGCCGCCTCGTCGATCTTTCTCGTGAACCTTTCCAACAACTTCGCCCAGACGCTGCTCTTCCCGTTCACGGGCGGGCTCTCGGTGCGATCGGGGCCCGACCGTCTCGTGCAGCGCGCCACGTACCTTCGCAGCATCGGCTACCTCGCCACGGCGGGCTTCACGTTCGCGGCGTTCTCCGAGCCCGGAGCCTTCGAAGCGAACCTCGTCATCTACGGCGTCCTCGGGGCCGCGGTGGCCGTCTACACGACCGCGAGCTCGCTCATTCTCTTCCGGGGCCTCGTCGGCCGGGACGCGGGAAGCCTCATCGGCGTCAACACCGCGCTCGGCGGGGTCGCGGCGGTCGCGGGCGCGGGGCTGTCGGGGATCCTCGCGGTGTTCGGCAGCTTCCGTCTCGTCTTTCTCGTCTCGGGAGGTCTCCTGCTCGTCTCCCTGCCGCTCTGGACGGCCGCGTCCGTCGCCTACACGCGTCGGCGCTTCCACTCGGAGTCGGGCGAGTCGCCGCGCGAGCGTCCCGTCACGCCCGCCGTCGAGCCCGGCGCGGTCGCGAAGGCCCCGTAACGCGCGGCGACGGGTCGTCCATCCGCACGACCTTCATCAGCGGGTAATGGAGGTCGGGCCGGTGTTGCAGGCGGGCTTCCACCGCCGTCGCCCCGTCCACGAGCTGGACGCGAACATCGAGCATCTCGGGCGTCAGGTAGCGGTACGCGAACCTCCCGCGGCCGAGCGGCCCTCCGCGGTTCGGTTGGATCGCCACCGACACCCGGCGCACGAACGGCTGCAATCCGACGGCCGCCTCGATCGCGCGGGCCAGGGAACGGGCGGTGCGGGCGGAGACCGGGATGCCAAGATACTGATGGAACACTCCGCCGAGTTTGATGCCGGCCTCGAAGAGCAGCGTCTCCCGCCGGGAGAGGCGCGGTGCGGTCGGCCGAGAGAGAGCGCTCATGCGTTCGTCAGAGCGAGGCGGAGCTCCCGGGGGACGGTGAACGGACCGAGGAGATAGTAGCTCGCCACCCCCACGAGCAGGGCGAGCGCGGCGCCATCGGCCACGTTGTAGAGGAACGAGCCGACCGCGAGGTGGAACTGGAGGGGCACGAGGGCGATCGCAGCGAACACGGCGGTCGCCGCCATCGGCCATCGCAACGGGTGACCTCGACGGATCTTCGGATACGGTACAGGCACGACCATCATCACGGAGAGGATCGCGACGCCGACAAGCAGCCCGATCGGCTGGACCGATTGGAACGCCGGGGTGTCGTGAAAGAGGAGCGCGACCACGAGCGCGAGCGCGCTTTCGGGGGTCGGCACGCCGAGGAAGTACCCTCGGTCGTGCGCCCGCGTGGTGAAGTACGTGAGGCGCGCGACGGCGGCGGCGAAGTAGGCGGCGGCCAGGGCGAGCGTGAGGGGCTCCCACGGTTGCCAGGCGGAGACGTTTGCCGTATGCACGGCGATCAGGAAGGCGGGCGCGAGGCCGAACGAGACCGCATCCGCGACCGAGTCGGCGACGCGCCCGAAGACGGTAGCGGGGCGGGGGCTTCGCCGGGAGAGCATTCCGTCGAGGCCATCGAAGCCGATGGCGCAAACGACCAGGAGCATCGCCCAGAGCGGGTTTCCCGCCAGGACGTAGAGGATCGCCGCGACGCCGAGGACCGCGTTCGCGAGCGTCGCGAGGTTGGCGAGCAGCCGCCAGCGGTCGGTCACGGAGCGACCTCCCGTGCGATCGAGCTCGTCCCGGCCCGGACCCGCTCGCCGACCCGCACGACGGGGACCACCCGGGCCGCCGGGAGGAGCACGTCAACCCGAGAGCCGAGCACGATCATGCCGAGGCGGTCACCCTTTCGCTGGGCCGACCCTTCGCGAACGAACGAGACCAGCCGGCGGGCGACCACCCCGGTGATCTGGACGATTTCCACCGAACCGAGTTCGGTCGCGAGCCGGTAGCGTCGTTGCACGTTGCGGTCGGCGTCGTCCCGGTAGGCGGGCCGGAAGCCGCTCCCCGCCTCCCCGACCTCCACCACGCGGCCGTCGAGCGGGAAGCGGTTCACGTGGACGTCGGTGACGTTCATGAAGACGGAGATCCGCAGGACGTCCCCTTCGCGCTCGACCGCCCGCACCCGGCCGTCCGCCGCCGAGACGATCCCTTCGCCCGGCGCCCGATCCGGGTCGCGAAAGAAGACGGCGAAGAACAGCCAGAGCGCGACTCCGACGATCAGCACGACCGCGAGGACGAGCGGGTACGGGACGACCCGGAGCACCGGTAGAACGGCGAGGAAGAGCAGCACGGCGGCTCCGGCCCCGAGATAGCGGGCCGCGCCGGGCGCGAACACGCGCTCAACCAGTGAGGACGATCTCGATGTTGACGCCGTCCGGCACCTGGATCCGCATCACCTGGCGGAGGGCCCGCTCGTCGGCGTCGATGTCGATCAACCGCTTGTGAATGCGCATCTCCCAGTGGTCGATCGTGCTCGTGCCGCCGCCGTCCGGTCCCTTGCGGACCGGGACCTTGAGCTTCTTCGTCGGCAGCGGGATCGGTCCGGCGATCGCGACCCCGGTCTTCTGGGAGATATCGCGGATCTGCTTGCAGATCGAGTCGACCTTGCGGGAGTCGGTGCCGCTGAGACTGATCCTCGCCTTCTGCGGCATCGATGGAGCCTCCCCTCCGGTCGCCCGTCCGCCTCCGGGAGGCCTACTCGCGCTTCTTGAGGTCGACGACGACCCCGGCGGCGACGGTCTGTCCCATGTCCCGGACCGCGAAGCGGCCGAGCTGGGGGAACTCTTTGTATTTCTCGATCACGAGCGGTCGCTTCGGCGTGATCTTCACGACCGCCGCGTCGCCGGTCTTGAGCGTCTGGGGGTTCTCTTCCGCGGTCTGGCCGGTCTTCGGGTCGAGGCGCTTCAGGAGCTCGGTGAACTCACAGGCGACCTGGGCCGTGTGGCAGTGGAAGACGGGCGTGTAGCCGACCGTAATGACGCTCGGGTGGTTCAGGACCTGGATGTTCGCCGTGAAGCTCTCCACGA
>JASHUP010000061.1 GCA_030039915.1 Thermoplasmata archaeon
GCCGGACGATCCTCACCCGCCGCACGAAGTTCGACCTCCGGAAGACCGAAGAGCGGCTCCACCTCCTCGAGGGTTTCCTCACCGCGATCGACCACATCGACGAGGTGATCCGGATCATCCGACGGTCGAAGGACGTCCCGGTCGCCGAGACGAACCTCATGGGGAAGTTCCTGCTCTCGAGCGAGCAGGCGAAGGCGATCCTCGACATGCGCCTCGCCCGCCTGACGGCGCTCGAGCGCGAGGCGGTCGAGAAGGAGAAGGGCGAGAAGGAGGCCCTCGCGAAGCAGCTCCGGGCGATCCTCGCCTCCCCGAAGCTCCTCGACCAGCTGATCTCGGACGAGCTGCACGACCTGAAGAAGCGGTTCGGCGACCCCCGGCGCACGCGGATCGTGCCGGCGTTCACCGAGCGGACGCTCGAGGACCTGATCCCCGACACCGATGTCGTCGTCCTCGTCACGCGCGACGGCTACGTGAAGCGACTCCCTCTCGACCAGTACCGCCGCCAGCGGCGCGGGGGTCGGGGCCTCATCCAGATGGAGACGAAGGAGGAGGACTTCGTCATCCGCACGTTCATCACGCGGACGCACGACGACGTGCTGTTCCTCACGAACCTCGGGCGCGTCTACCGCCTGAAGGCGTACGAGCTTCCCGAGGGGAGCCGCCACTCGAAAGGGAAGGCGGTGATCAACCTCCTCCCCAAACTGAAGGACGGCGAGCGCGTCCAGACGCTCCTTCCGCTGCGCGACCTCGCGACCGAGGGGTCGCTCGTCTTCGCGACTCGGCGGGGGCTCGTGAAGCGGACGACGCTCGACCAGTACCAGAACATCCGCACGAACGGGATCCAAGCGGTCCTGCTCGAGGACGGCGACGAGCTCGTCGACGTCACGCTGGTCACGAACGAGGCAACCGAGCTCCTGCTCGCGACCCAGGCCGGCCAGCTGGTTCGCTTCCCGCTCTCCGAGGTGCGCCCGATGGGCCGCGCGACGTACGGCGTGATCGGCGTCCGTCTGTCGGCCGAGAAGGGCGATCGCGTGGTCGCGATGGCCCCCGTCGACGAGCGGTGTCCGATGCTCCTCTCCCTCACGACCACCGGGTACGGGAAGCGGAGCCCGACCGCGGACTACCGCCGCACACGACGCGGAGCGAAGGGGGTCCGCACGATCAAGACCGGCGGCCGCAACGGCTCGGTGGTCGCGGTCCTCCCGACGACCGATTCCTCCGAGGTGCTCGTCACGACGCAGAACGGGATCACGATCCGCATGGCGGTGAAGGGGATCCGCTCCCAGGCCCGCAACACCCTCGGGGTCCGGGTGATCCGGCTCGACGAGGGCGACACGGTGCGCGACGCGGTGATCCTCGAACCGCCGCCGGAGGGGTCGGAGGAGAAGACCGCCCCGGCCGAGTCGAGCGCGGAGCGCCCCGAGCCGCCGCCTGCGGACGAGACCGACGAGGAGGCGGAGGAGCCGGACGACGAACCCCCGAAGGACGACGGCGCCGAGGACGACTCCGACGACGACGCGGGAGAGGACGATGCGCCGGCGGGCGAAACGGGGTAGGACCGTCCTCCTCTGTCCGAAGTGCGGGTCGATCCGGATCTCGATGATCGCGGGGTCGATCGTCGGGCAGGTCTATCGTTGCCAGCGGTGCGACTACGTCGGCTCCCTCGTCTTCGAAACGGACGTCACGGACGACGGGACCCTGCCGACGAAGGGACCGGACGAGTAGGGCGCGCCCGCTAGGCATCGGGCTCGGACGCGGCGAGCTCTCCGACCGTCGCCGGCGCCGCGTGGGCGAGTTTCTGGGCCGCCCGAACGAGCGCGAGCGCCCGCACGGTCGGTCCGACGTCGTGCGTTCGCACGAACGCGGCGCCCCGTTCGGCGGCGACGACCGCGGCGGCGATCCCCGGTTCGAGTCGGAGACGCGAGTCGTCGCTGTCGAGGATCCGGCCGAGGAACGACTTGCGCGCCGCGCCGACCACCACGGGGTAGCCGAGGCTGCGGAGCTCGCCCACGTGGACGAGGAGCTCGAGCGATTGCTCGGCGGACTTCCCGAACCCGAGTCCGGGGTCGATCAGGATCCGCTCCGCCGGGACGCCGTCGGCGATCGCGGTGTCGGTCGCCGTCGCGAGCGCGCGGAAGACCTCGCCGCGCAGGTCGGGGTAGGTGGTGTTCGACTGCATCGTTGCGGGGGTCCCGCGCATGTGCATCACGACCGCGGCGGCCCCGCTCCGGGCGACCACGCGACGCATCTCGGGGGCGCGGAGCCCCTCCACGTCGTTCACCACGTCCGCACCCGCGTCGATCGCCTTCGCAGCGACCTCGGGGTGGCGCGTGTCGACCGAGATCGGGACGGAGAGCGCCCCCGCGAGCCCCGACAGCACCGGCCCGATGCGCGCCCACTCGGCCTCGGAAGAGACGGGCGTCGCGCCGGGTCGGGTCGACTCCCCTCCGATGTCGATCATCTCCGCGCCCTCTTCCGCGAGCCGGGTCGCGTGCGCGACCGCTTCCGCCGGCTCGAGGTGGAGCCCTCCGTCGGAGAACGAGTCGGGCGTCACGTTGACGACGCCCATGACCCGGGGTCGGTCGCCGACCACGAACGAGCGGTGCG